>JACQGJ010000193.1 GCA_016199605.1 Armatimonadota bacterium
CTCCGAAGGAGCCAACATCAGCTCTCTCGTCGCCGGTCCCGATGGTCGCATCTACGGCTCCACCAACCACCCCATGCACTTCTTCGCCTACGATACGGCGAAGGGCAAGCTGGAGGACTGGGGACCCGTGCCCCGCATTGGCGGCGGCAACATCTGCGCGATGGCAGTGCAGGGAAAGATGATCGTCGGCGGGGCTTACAGTGGCGGGTGGTTCTACCTCTTCGACACGACCAAGCTGTTCAACGGTGAGACTGGCAGCGATCCCAATCCGAAGTTGCTGGCCTCCTACCCCGAAGACCTCTGCCGACCGCGGGCCGCGCTGGCATATCCCGACGGCCAGCATGTGATGATCTCCGGGTTCATGGGTTACGGACGTCGCGGCGGCGGGCTGGCGATCCATAACCTCGCAACGGGCGAGAACACACTGATCCAGCACCAGGACCTCATCCCGGACCAGAGCACCATCACGCTGAAGGCGTTGTCCAACGGCGACCTCGTGGGCGGCACCAGCATCGAGACTCCCGGTGGCGGCCATCCCGCGGCGAAGGAGGGTGTGCTCTATATCCTTGACTGGAAGACTCGGAAGGTTGTGTTCCAGACTGCGCCCGTCCCCGGCGCCCCCGAAGTCTTCAGCATCGAGGTCGGTCCCCAGGGAATGGTCTATGGTCTCGCCTCCGGCTCCGAGTTCTTCGTCTTCGACCCGGACAGTCGCAAGGTAGTGCATCGAGAGAGCATGGCGCAATACGGTGGCCTGCCCCGTCCGGCGCTCACCCGCAGCTCCGATGGAACCATCATAGCCCTCTTCACCAAAGCCATCGTGCGGATTGAACCGGGAACCTTCAAGCACACCAAGCTGGCCGACACCCCCGGCCCCGTTGGCGCCGGCATCGCCGTCCACAACGGCCGCCTCTACTTCGCCGTCGGGTCGCACGTGTGGAGTTATCGATTGGGCGGGTGAGCGGATCGTTTTCCTGCCGCTCTGCAATGCGTATGCCCTCTCCAAGTGAGCTACTAATGCCGAAAGCGCGGTGACAAGCCATGACCCAACGTGAACGCATCCTTGCAATCTATCGCGGCGAGACGCCCGACGTCGTGCCGTTCATGCTCGACCTGTCGCACTGGTTCTATCAGAAGCATCAACTGCCGTGGGACCTCAGCCAGTCGTACGACAGACCTGAATATGACCTCATCGACTACCACCGGAAGATGGGGGCCGGGTTCTACATCCCCAACCTGGGCGCACACTACGCCGCGAAGTATCCTGACGATGTCCAGTCGGAGGTGGTGAAGACAGAGGTCAACGGCGGGCCGGAGATCACGTGGCGGTTCACGACTCCCCTCGGAAAGATCGAGCGCACGCGGGTCTGGGAGCAGCGGACGTACGCTTGGGGAATCAAACGCTGGGGTGTGCGCACCGAAGATGATCTCCGTGTCCTCGGCTACGCCATGGGGAACCGCACCTTCGCGCCGCGGTGGGACAAGTACCTCGAATGGATGGACGCAGTAGGTGCTACGGGTGTGGTCTACCTCATCGTCGGCTACAGCGCGATGGGGCACTTGCTCAACTACTGGATGGGCATCGAGCAGACGATGTACGCGGCGGTGGACTGGCCGGAGACGATGCACGAGGTCGTTGACCAGATCAACCACAACATGCTCGACCTTATTGACCTCGTCGCCACGTCTCCCGCCGAGGTCATACTACTCGGCGACAACTTCTCGAGCGACATCCAGCCGCCGTCGTTCTTCAACGAATGGTCGCGCCCCTACTACGAAGAAGCGACTCGCCGCCTGCACGCCGAGGGCAAGTACGTGTCCGTGCACATCGACGGTCGGCTGCGCGGGGCTATCGGGATGATCCACGATTCCGGAGCCGACAGCGGCGATGCCATCACCCCGACGCCCATGGGCAATCTTACCCCTGCCGAATGCCGCGAAGAAGCCGGGCCGGATTTCATCCTCTCCGGCGGCCTCAGCCCCGAGTTGTGGTTACCGGAGGTCCCCGTCGATCACTTCAAGAGCGCCGTCCTCGACTGGCTCGATCTGAAGAAACACTCTTCGCGCCTCATCGCTGCCGCGGGAGACCAGGTCCCACCCGGCGCCCAGGAGGACCGTATTGCCATCATGCGGGATTTGGTGGAAGAGTACGGGCGGTACTGAGCCTTGGCGGTCCACTGGCATTTGACGACGCCTTACCCTCAAACTATAATGCCGACGCAATGATACTCAGGTCTGCCCGACGAACAAAGTCATGAACATACCCAACCTCCTCAACTCACCGGAAGGGAAGACGCTTGAATTCAAGCGCGACCTTTCTTCTTTGAAGCCCATCCTCAAGACGTTCGTCGCCTTCGCAAACACGGCGGGAGGCACTTTGATCGTTGGGCGAGAGGACGACGGAGCGCTCTGCGGTGTGGCAGATGCGCTTCGCGAACAGGAGCGACTCGCCAATGCCATCGCGGACGGCATTCGACCGGCGATGATGCCGGAGATTGACACATACTCCCACGAAGGCAAAACGCTGCTCCTCGTGCAAGTCCCTCACTGGCGCGGCCCCTTCTACGTGCGCGCGGAGGGAGCGGAGAAGGGCGTGTATGTCCGCCTCGGTTCTACCAACCGGCAGGCAGGGCCCGAGATGCTGGCTGAGATGCAACGCTACTTGAGCGGGCTTTCCTTCGACCAGTTGCCTTGCCCGGACACTGCGCTCCAGGACCTCGACATGAAGAGAGTCCGACATCACCTTGGCGGTGTGGGGCGCAAAGTGGGAGAGCGGCAACTGGAAACTCTCGGCGTGCTGGTTCCTTATGCAGGCAAGTTGGTCGTTTCCTATGGTGGCTTGATCCTGTTCGGCAAAGACGCGGTGCGTGAGCATCATTTCCCCGATGCCCGGGTCAGTTGCGCGCGGTTCACCGGGACGAACAAGGCGGAGTTCCTTGACCGCCTGGACATCGAGGGCAGCGTCCTGGACGCGGTTGACGAGGTTCCCAGGTTCATCCGTCGCAACACGCGGATGGCGGCGAAAATCCAGACCATGCGTCGGCAGGACATACCTGAATACCCCGACATTGCTCTCCGGGAAGTGCTCGTGAACGCGATTGTTCACGCCGACTATTCCCTCACCGGCATGCGCCTCCTCGTTGCCATCTACTCCGACCGCATGGAGGTCCAGAATCCGGGCATGTTGCCTTTCGGGATGACCCTCGACGACCTGAAGTCCGGCGTCAGCCGGATCCGCAACCGCGTGATCGCTCGCGTGTTCCGGGAAATGGGCCTCATCGAGCAATGGGGCAGCGGCTACACGCGCATCGCCGAGGCTTGTCGTGAGGGTGGTTACCCCACGCCGGAATGGCAGGAGTTCGGTCCTGCGTTACGCGTTACGTTCGGTCCGCACCCGGAGGTGGTGAACCAACTGGGACCGAATGTCCCTATAGATGAGACTGCAAATGAGACTGCAAATGAGACTGTAAATGATACTGCAAATGAGACTGCAAATGAGCCTGTAAATGATACTGTAAATGACCGACAAACATGGTTCATTGAGCAGGTTCGAGCGGGAAGGGCGACTACGGCAGTAGATATTGTAGCTCACTGGAACGTATCCATCATTACTGCCAGACGAGACATTGCCCTCCTAAAAACGCAGGGACTGATCGAATTCGTCGGCGCGGCTAAGAAGGGATACTACAGATTGAAAGAGCCAGACGCCGGAAGGTGAATGGCTTCGCCGAAACGGTCGCAGGGAGCCGTCGGCCGCGAGCCGCAACATGCCGATGTTGAACCGCAAGACTCGAGAGAGGATGAAAGAATGTCGGACCTGGATCAGTTCAAACAACTTGTAGATTTGGCGATGCGGGTGTCTGACATGGCACGGTCACATCCAGCCTTGTGTCAGCCAAACCGCGAAGAAGGTCACTTCATCAACGAAAACACGTTGATTCGGATTGACGAGGAATTGGAGTCAATTCGCGACAGACAGAAAGTAGATTGGTTGAATGATGCAGTGTATCACGTACTGCCGGGTTTTGACGCTTACATCACGATGCGGGTATATCGCAACTCGATTGTTCACCACGGAGGAACTCTGAACGAGCAGTTCCACGGTGGCCCTTGCGCGCATGGTTGGCCATGGAAGAAGCACTGGGACAGAACACGGTTCAAAGCGAATTACGACAGCTTCTGCAATTCCCTCAATGATCCTCGCGTTCGACCGTTGAGCCCGGGAGAGCCGCTAATGCTCTCGGTGCGAGCCCCAGATTGTCTAACGAAGCTGTTGGAGGATGTTCTCATTTTTGCCGAGGCGGTGCTGTAGGTGGATCTGTTGAAGGGGAAGAAGAATGACAACTGAAATCGCTCGTCAACTCGCACCCGAAGAACGCGAACTGGAAAGAAAGAAGGCGGAGCTTTCCGCCTTGGAAGAGCGACTGGCACAGCGGGAACTGGAGCTTGCCACACTGCAAGGAGAGCTTCATGCCTTCGAGCAACGATACGTCAGCATCGTCGGTGTGAAGTATGCCGAACTGGATGAGATCGAGGCGCAGATTGCGGAAGCTCAGGCGCGGCTGAACCCTCAGGATGAGAACGTCCAGGACCGCGCAGAGCAGGCAAGACAACAGGCGAGAGAGTCCTCTGAATCCGTCGGAGACATCCCATCTACACCCACCCGCGGAGACTTCAGACCGTCAGACGAACTGAAGCGGCTTTACAGAGAAGCGGCCAAGCTCGTTCATCCTGACCTCGCCGAGGACGAAGCAGACCGGGAACGACGCACCCGCGTTATGGCTGGGATCAACCGGGCCTACGAAGCCGGTGATGAAGAGAGCTTGCGACGAGTCCTGCACGAATGGCAGACCAGCCCGGACTCGGTCAAAGGCCAAGACCCCGGCGCGCAACTAATTCGCGTTATCCGCAAGATCGCGCAGGTCGAGACGCGGCTCCTGGCCGTGGATGCTGCTATGGAAGAACTGAGGAAATCCGACCTGCACCAACTGCAGGTGCAGGTTGAGGAGGCGGACGAGGAAGGCAGAGACCTCCTTGACGAGATGGCAGAGCATCTCGACATCCAGGTCCAGGAGGCAGAGGAACGGTTGGCGACGTTGAGTAGCGAGGGGAGGGACCCATGATCGCCGCAGAGGAGAACGGGGAGGTGTCGTTGGTTCCAGTGGGGCATCAACTCCCTGCCGTCAGAACCTCCGGCATTGTCAATCGAGGGTTGATCCTTGCGGAGTCCCTAAGCGTCGAACGCGTCAATAACTCTCGCAAGGAAGCGGTTAGGGAACTGCTTGATCGAGCTGATGATGCGGTCGCTCAAGAGCAATTTGGAGTTGCACTTGGGTGCTATGACCGTGCGTTGGAGATCGAGCCAAAGAATGGCAAAGCGTGGAGCGACAAAGGTGACACCCTCGGATGCCTTGAGCGGTACGATGAGGCTTTCTCATGCTACGACCGCGCGTTGTCGTGCTACGACCGTGCGTTGGAGAGCGACCCCGAGGATGGCAAAGTGTGGTGCGGCAAAGGCGAGACCCTCAAATGCCTTGAGCGGTACGACGAGGCGTTGTCATGCTATGACCGTGCGTTGGATATCGACCCAGAGAACCACGGCGCATGGAGTGGCAAAGCTCGCACCCTCCGTTCCTTGGGCCGGCAGGACGAGGAGTTGTCGTGCTACGACCACTTGTTGGTGATCAACCCCAATGACTGGTTGGCTTGGAACTGCAAAAGTCGGGCCCTCTGCCGGTTGGGTCGATACGTCGAGGCGCTGTTGTGCGTCGAGCGCGTGTTGGAGATCAAACCAAAGCTAAGCACGAACTGGAGCGACAAAGGCCGCGTTCTCGCGGAATTGGCTCGGTACGACGAGTCGTTGTGGTGCTTCGACCGCGCCTTGGAGATCAACCCAAAACGCAGCACAGTATGGCGAGACAAAGGCAACGCTCTGTACCTGTTGAAGCGATACTCGGAGGCTCGAAAGGCCTTTCAGGAGGCCGAACGACTCGGGAATGCGGGTGCACGCAAAATGCTGGAACGGATGGATAGGGAGGGGCACTGACACTGGGTGCACGTGACACATCGACCCGAAATCCATACCTCCACTGCTCATGGCAGTGCATTGTGTTGGGCTTGCCAACAACCGGAGGAAACTTACCGTTCGAAGGCTGGAGTGAGTCCAATGATTTCCATTGATTCTGAATGGCCTATGAACAAACAGAGCCTTCTCGAGCTATTGAAGTATCCTGAGTCAACATGGCTCGACTGGAAAGCTGACTTCCCAGATGGGTTGATCAGGGGAGCCAAAGACCCTCAATGGGAAAAAGGCAAAGGCACAATGCTGAAAGACATGGTGGCAATCGCGAATTCCGAAGATGAGCGAAACGGTTGCTTGGCGTATGGGGTTATAGACGATGGGGGCAACCGAACAGTCCAAGGAACGAGCAAAGTGATCTTCGGTGATGCGGACTTGCAGCAATGGGTTGAGAATGCTTTTGATCCGCCTTTCATATTCTCATATGGAAAGGTCGAATGGTCCCCAGGGCAGACAGTAGCAATAGTGTGTATCGAACACTCTCCCAGTTATCCGCACGTGTGCAGACGGAACATCGGCGAAGTGATCCATGAAGGACAGGTATGGTATCGTCGTGGCAGCAAGAATACGGTGGCTTTGCACAATGAACTCAAAGTGATGTTTTTGGGGAGCGAACCCATGAGGGTTCCGAGCCCTGACGATCCGCTGTTAGACCCGATAAGGGAGTTCTACGCCAAACGTGATCGCGAGACCTCCTTCGTGCTCTTGGCCAGAATGGATGCCTGTTTGGCCAAAGGTCATGAGATTGCCCTTGTACCAGGAAGTCGGAGGAAGATATTGTTGGTGAATAGCTCCAATGAAGAAGAGTCCGTGTTGATGTTAAAGAGACCTCAGTCCAATCAGCAGGTGAAACACAAATGAACTACAGAATCTCAACGATGCTTATGACGGTCTCGCTGGTCACAAGCCTTTGCCCAAGTAACGCAGCGTCGCCCCGGTCGGCCATCAACCTCCGCGTCGACGGACGCTCGGCCATCCTCACCACCAATCGCTGGGATGCGACGATCGAGGACGGGATGGTGACAGCGTTCACCAACAAGCTCACCGGTGAGGTCGTCGCGAAGCGCGGGATCGATCCGGGGTTTGATCTGCCGATGGGGTTGGGGCATCAGGCGGGCGCGCTGGAGGAGGCGAAGAAGCTCCACTGCGTGTGGGGATGCATGGAACTGAAGCAGGGGTTGGAGCTGGGCGAGGGGTTTCCATCGCAGCACCGACCAACGTCGAAGTCGCAGTTTTCATATCAGCGGTTACGGGACGGGGGCGGGTTGACACTGACGTATATCGGATTGAGCGCGGGGAAA
>JACQGJ010000222.1 GCA_016199605.1 Armatimonadota bacterium
AAGTTGTGGCGGTGGCCGGGTTTCGTCTCTCCGAGAATCTCGCCTGGGGCCGATTCCTATACGTCGATGATCTGGTGACCGATGAAGCGGAGCGGTCTCGCGGACACGGGCAGGAGCTTCTCGAATGGCTGCTTGAGTATGCACACCAACAGGACTGCGATCAGTTCCACCTCGACTCGGGGGTCCAGCGTTTCGGCGCCCACCGGTTCTATCTCCGGCACGGCATGGATATCACCAGTCACCACTTTGCATTGAAGCTGAAATGAGCTCGCATTTGTTTAGCGTGTCGCGGTTTGTTATACTACAAGGCATCGCAGTAGGGTCCACGTAGTCGCAGGAGTATCGCCGGGCGCACGGCATTCTGGTGAGTCTGAGTGCGACCTGTCGCCAGCAGGAGAGCACCGTGATGCAGTTCTTCACAGACCTGGCCCGCAGTCGAGTCAGCGGCAAGCTGCCTCTTCGGATCGATACTCGCGCGCATTGCCCTCCCTGATCGTTCCCAATCCAACGCAGCGATGAAGACATACCCCTACAGGAAATGGGGCAAAGAACTCAGCCAAAAGTGGAATCCAGGTGCCCGAGGTATCTGGCCCCGGGTGAGACGACCGAGGACTTCATGGGCAACAAGGATTCCGACGGGAGTCACTGGAACGACTGTCACCACAGCGACAAGGCCAAGGAAGCGGCCCGCGACGCAGCGAAGAAGGATGCGAACGCCCGTTCAGAAGGGACAATTCGATGATCAAACGACTCTATATCGACAATTACAAGAGCTTGGTTAACTTCGAGCTTCCGCTTCAGGAACTGACGCTACTGCTGGGTCCCAACGGGGTGGGCAAGACCTCCGTGCTGGATGTCATGTTCGCCCTGCGGCGTCTGCTCAGCGGTGAGGCCAAGGTCACGGACGCCGACGCCTTTCCGACGCCGACGCTTACCCGCTGGCAGAAGAGAGACAGGCAGGTTTTCGAGGTGGATGTGGTGCTGGACGGGGATGAACTGCGGTATCGATTGGAGGTCGAGCACGAGCGAGCGGCCCGAAGGGCACGGGTCTTGCTGGAGCGGCTGGAGTCAAAGGGCAATCCCTTGTTTGTGTGCGAGATGGGAGAGGTGGGCCTCTACCGTGACAATCATACCCCGGGGCCGCCATACAGCGCGGATTGGACCGAGTCGGCCCTGGCGCGCGTGCCGCCGCGTCATGACAACACCAGGCTCACACGGTTTCTGGATTTCATGCGGAAGGTGATCGTCTGCGGGTTGTACCCGGCCAGCTTTGAGACGGAATCTTCGACGGAGGATTCGGTACTCAGGCGCGACGCGCGCAACTTCGCGTCGTGGTATCGGCACCTGCTGCTGGAGCATCAGGAGCGGGTGCCCGGATCCATCCAGGCGCTTCAGGAGGTGATCGACGGCTTACGCAACATCCGTATGGAAAAGGTTGGCCTGGACACCCGGGCGCTGATGGTGATGTTCGACCAGTTCGGCGAACGATATGAACTACGGCTTGATGAGATTTCCGATGGTCAGCGAGCATTGATTGCCCTTTATTCTCTAATTCGGCTTGCCGCAGGCCCGGGTTACACGCTCTTTCTCGATGAACCGGACAACTACATCGCACTGGCGGAGATTCAGCCATGGCTGATCGGATTGGCGGATGCGTGCGGCGAAGACGTGCCGCAGGCGGTGCTGTGCTCGCACCACCCGGAGCTGATTGACTACCTCGGAGGCGACCGGGGACTGGTGCTCACGCGGGAAAGCTCAGGCGCGACCGTCGTGCGGTCGTCGGGCGAGCTGGCGGTCGAAGGCGGTCTGAAGCTGTCTGAGGTGATCGCGAGGGGGTGGGATCGATAGACCGGACAGTCCAGGTCGTCATTCTGTGCGAGGACCGACAGCATGAGGCGTTCGCCCGGCGGTTCCTTGCGCAAGCAGGCAAAGCTTTGAGGGTGCAGCGGGTCGAGGTCAGTCCAAGGGGGCGCGGATCAGGCGAGCAGTTCGTGCGGGCGCGATTCGCGAAGGAACTTGCCTACTACCGAGCGCGACAACATCGAGTTGAGCAGGCATTGATTGTGGTGATCGACGCTGATCGTCGCGAGGTCGCGGAACGGGTAGGACAAGTCGAGAATGCTACCGTCGAAGGAGGCCAAGAGCAACGCCGAGCGGGTGAGCGAGTGGCCATCTTCGTCCCTGCCCGGAGCATAGAGACATGGCTCGCGTATCTGGACGGGAAGACAGTCAACGAGAACAGCACCTATCCCCGCCTTGAACGAGAGCGAGATTGCCAGCGGCATGTAGAGTGCCTCTATGAGATGTGCCAGCAGGGCGTCTTGAGGGAACCCCCGCCTCCCTCCTTGGGGGCAGCCTGCGCTGAGTACCGTTCGCGACTGCAGCCGTAACGAACATGAACCAGATGACCATGCCCCTACTTGAAGCTGCCATCAGTTCCCTGGCCCACGCCTCGCGGTACCAACCCCGGGGACATAGTTGCGTCTGCCGCATTGCCCACGATGGATCTGTACAGTTGAAGGGAGCTCCATGACAAAACGCGAACGCTTGCAGGCCGCCTTTAGTCGCCAACCGGTGGATCGACCGCCCATTTCTCTGTGGCGGCATTTCCCTGAAGACGATTTGGAGCCCGACTCTTTCGCCAACAGGATTGCAGATTTCCAAAGGAGCTACGACTTCGACTTGGTCAAGGTGACGCCCGCGTCGGGCTATACGGAGGAGATGTACGGCGCGCAACTGAAGGAGGGTCACAACCGGCAGGGCACACGCCAGTACGTCACGCGCGTCGTGAACCAGAGGCGCGACTGGAGCGACCTCCGTGTCCTGAACGAGGACAATCCCGTCTGGCAACGAGAGATTCGATCGCTTGAGTTGATTCGCCAGCAAATCGGAGAGGACGCTCCCCTCCTCCAGACCGTCTTCTCTCCGTCCTACACTGCGAGAGCTCTTGCCGGGGATCGGTTCTTTACTGACCTCCGCGAACGTCCTGAGGTGGTCCACACCGCCCTCGAAGCCCTCACCGAAACAACGAGCCGCTTTGCCGCGGACTGTCTCTCTCATGGCGCCACGGCGATCTTCTTCGCAACCCAGCTTGCGTCTCGTGAGCATTTCACGGACGAAGAGTACCGGACGTTCGGCGTGCCCTATGACCTTGCAGTTCTTGGGGCGGTGGAAGATCTGACCGACTTCTTCCTGCTGCACGTTCACGGCGTTGATATCTACTTCGACCTTTTCGTCGACTACCCGGTGCAGGCGATCAACTGGCACGACCGCCGAACGGCGCCCTCGTTGAGGGAAGGTAAGAGGAAGTTTGGGGGCGCAGTCGCAGGCGGGTTGAATGAGTGGGACACCCTCGTAGCGGGATCAGTGGAAACCGTGCGATCTGAGATTGCTGAAGCGGTGGCTCAAACAGAGGGGCGCGGATTGCTCGTCACGGGCGGCTGCGTCATTCCTGTCGACACGCCGGAGACTAACCTCCGCGCGGCGGTGGCTGCCGTGAAGGAAGGCGGAGGAGGATAACGAGAGGACCATGCAAAGGAGCAGGAGATGAGGATTGGACATTGGCAGATGCAGTGCGTGCCGGGAGATTTTGGGACTAATCTTGCGAAGGTGCTGGAGGGGTTAGAGCGTGCGGAAACCGAGCGAGTTGAGATCGTGTCGTTCCCGGAGTGTTTCTTGACCGGTTACCAGGACAAGGAAGAGGAAGTGCGCAAGCACGCCTTCAGCGTGGACTCTCCGCGGATGCGCGAAGTGCTCGACAAGACAGAATGCTTTGGAGCGACGGTGATCGTCGGCTTCAATGAAACCCGGGGGAACGACCTCTACAACACGGCGCTGGTCGCCGAGCGGGGTCAGCTCCTCGGCACATACAGCAAGTCCTGCGCCTACATGCCGTTTCACAAGCAGGGACGCGAGTTTCCTGTTTTCGAGAGAAAGGGCGTGAAGTATGGAGTGATCATCTGCGCCGACGGAGGGTTCATCGAGCCTGCGCGCATCCTGGCGCTAAAGGGCGCGCAGATCATCTTCGCGCCCCACTACAACTACATCATGGAAGATTACCTGATCAGCCACTTCATGCACGTCCGCGCCGACCACACGGCCCGCGCCGTCGAAAACGTCGTCTACTTCGTCCGTGGAAACAACGTCGTGCTGGGACGCGATAAGGGAATCAGCTACGACGGAGTGGGGTATGGCGACAGCTACATCATCGACCCTATGGGCGAGATCGTGGTCCGCAGCCGTCGCCATGAGGAGGACTTCATCTACACGGACGTCGATCCTGCGAAGACCGAAGACAAGGCGTGGGAGGTCGGCAAATCCTTGTGGAGTCTGCGGGAGTTCTCCAAGCACCTGCTTGAGGCCGGTGAGACCCAAGGGCCGAAGAACTGAACGGACACCTGCCATGGCGAATCTGCGAAGTCCTGTGCCGTTAGAGAGCGCGCCCTTGTTATACTCGTTACGGTTGAGAATGCACCTTTCTACGCGCGTCCTTCGTAGGGGAAGCCAGTTTATAGACGCCCGAGCTCCTTTTGTCCTATAATCTCATCGTTGCCACTGCAACCGCTGATGCACTGAATCCATGAGACACCTCCGACGGTTAGCTCCCTACGCCAAGAAGAATTCCCGGCTGATAGCAATATCGCTGTTCTGCTCTCTGCTTGCGCA
>JACQGJ010000207.1 GCA_016199605.1 Armatimonadota bacterium
CGGTTCTTCAACACTTCAGGTTCATACTTCTGCAGGTTGTTTGTCTGGATGACCTTGTAAACATCGACCCAGTGCTTGGCGTCTTCCGGGATGGAACTCCCCAGCACGGCAAAGCCTCTGGGCACCGGGGCGGCCACGCCCGGCTTCCACTGTGTCACGACAGCGCACAGCATTGCCAACCAGACCAATCGGATGTCAGCCCTCATTCTTGCACCTCCACAAGAACACTCCATTCGGTCAACCCCCTCCCGTTCCCCTACTGTGGCGGAAGTCGGTGACGCGGCGGTGCAGGTATTCTCGTTGATGTTGAGCCGGCCCGCCCCAGATCGGCCTTTCATCTCCGTGCCTCCACCAGGACCATTTCGCCCGGTCCCAGTGGGCCGGAGAGGGTGAGGCGATCCTCACGGGTACGTTTTGCCAGCCAGCCTGCAAAGGAGACCTCGGTGTTGGCATTGCTCAACCGGGCAACCTGCCAGTTTGCGCTCTTGGGTATTGTTTTTGGGATCGTGATATGAAAGGATACTTGCCGGATTGTCCCCTCTGTTCTCCTGTCGAAAGCTGCGGCCATCACCTCACGACCGTCAGACCACACGGAGCCAACAGTTTCGTCGCGATGTGGCGCGGTAGTCACAGCACTCTCCGCCGACAACAGAGGCAACCTCGTCGTGCGACCGGAGAACTCGAGGAACTTCCTCCAGGTCGCGATGTAGTCTGCTTCGGGAGGACTCGTCAGAATCCAGAAGGGCGCGCCGAAGCTGCAGCCTCGGGCCAGGTCGAGCATGATTTGTCTCGTCCATCGGCCGCGGTCGTGGTCTGCGAAATAGTCCATGCTCGACATGGCGGAACCCAGGGCTTTCCCGGCGAGGAAGTCGAGGTCCGACATCACATCAGAGCTTTCCAACAACATGCAGTTCGCGAAGAACTGACTGGGCGACCCCGGAATGTCATTCACAATCACCTGCATCTCCGGATGGTTCGCACGCAGCCACTTCCAGATATCCGCCTGAACCCGGAGCCGCCCATGAGCCTGGCTGGTTCGTGGATTGGCGGGGCTGTAGACATTGTCCGGCCCCATCACCGCCCAGCCCCAGTCGAAGGAGATGCCGGAAGGCTGGTAGTAGTCGATGGTCGCTTTGGTTTGCTCCGTGTACCAACGTCTGAAGTCATCATTCCCATAGTCACCGAAGGCCCACGTCACAACGTTGCTGCCGATCTTCTCCGCCAGCTCCTTTGTGAACCAGTCGCCCAATCCACGACCTTCCCCCGCGACATAGCGGTCGAACAAGCTGAGATTGCCATCGGCTCCGTGAGCCACCCACGACTTATCGGGTTTCCCCCCTTCTTTGCACAACTCGGGGACGATGAACTGGAAGGCGTACAGACAGGGCCGCAGACCGGCCTCCTTCAACCGAGCGACTTCCGCCTTCCATGCCTCCGCCGAAAGGGACAGACCGGTGACGGTTGTCCATGTGCCGGACACGGGATAGGAACCGTCGATACAGTGCCAACTGCCGAGCCAGAGGTTTGGCACGGAGTAGTCCTTCAGCAGCTTCTCGACGCGATCCGAGAACTCGATCTTCGAGGCGGGATTGACGCGGGTGATGCGAACATCCGGCATTCCCACCCCTCCGCCTTTCGCGAAGACGCGCGGCGTCCAGTCGCGCACGGGGAAAAGGTCGGAGGTAAGCGGGTCGCTGCTGTGGCAGTGGGAAAGATACCAGCGTAGAACACCGGGTAGATCGCTCTCCGGCTTGGCGAAGGCACGCATCGTCAGTGCCAGTTCCAGCGTTTTGCCTTTCGGCCAACGCTTTGGCGCGAGGGTCACCGCCGGCACGCTTCCATAGTTGTTGGGCGACATAACCAGACGCCTCCCGACATCCATGCTCCCCCAAAGGATGATGCGGTCGTTGCCTTCGAGCAGACCGAAGGGATAGAAAATCCAGTTGCCGGTGGCCGAAGCAACGGTTGCATCGTCGGGATCGGCAAGGAAGGGCAGACGAATCTGACCCTCTTGACGTGGAGACAGCGCCAGCCACGGCAGCCGGGGATAGACCTGCCGTCGCCACGCCTCCGGCCTGAACGGAAGACCGAGACCGATTTCCACTGGGCCGTCGATGCCATGGCGAGCCGTGAACCGAGCCGTGATATCGAGTTGAGCGCCGTTCAGTTTCATGCGGAGTCGCGCATCGAGAGCGTCCCTGAACGCTTCAGTTTCGGCCCTCACGACGCACTCGAAAGAGGTCGCCTGGTTACCCTCTTTCCGAAGGCTTCCGGCAGAGGCTCCCACAAAACGGACCGGGGCACCCTCGGGGAGTTGACGAACGTAGAGGTCCAACCCTCTGGCGTTATGTGGAGTCCACACCGCCGGAGTTGGGCGCAAGGCAAGGCATTGTCTGATCTGCCCCGTAGCCCGGTTCACGGCAATCTTCCAGTCTTTCGATTGCAGAAAGACATCGGGGCCGTTCGCGCGAACCGCCAGAGGAGGCAGGAAGCCCTTTCCGGCGAAGGGGCTTTGATCTCCCGTAACCTTTATCCAATCAATCTCCATCGGGTTGTTGGCAAGGGCGTCGAGGATGATCGGAATTGGGGACTGGGGAATTCGCGAGGTCTCCGCGGCCTGCCCTTTCAGGTCGCCGTTGATGAAGATCTGCGCCTTGTCTTTTTCCCACACGATCTTGAGATCACACCACGCGTTGTCCGGGACCACGAACTCGTCTGAGGAGCCACCTCCTTTGCCCTCACATGCGTGGACCAGTCTCCATCCGCTTCGCTCCGGGAGGCTCATCCCCATCAGGCAATTCGCGCCCCAGGGCGCGCGAGACATGAAGCCGATATACTGGTATCCCCTGGGTCGAATCCTTACCCGCGCTTCAAAGGTGCCAAAGAGGAATTTCTGTCGCGAGGTCAAGCGCACGCCGCGCAGCGTCTCGTCCAGGACCAACACTCCGCTCTTCACCGCAACCCCGGCGGGGAGGGGCTCTTCTGCCAGTCGCAGACCGCTCGGCTGAGTGGTCCACGTCTCCTGATTGTAACGGTCGAACGTGTCCTCCCAATTCGCTCCGGCTGTGGCGGCAGCGAAGCAGATAAGGAGGAGCAGCTCGGACACGAGGAGCACAGACTTTGTCATTTCAGCACCGTATCAACTTCCCAGCGGAAGCTTAGAACTCGTCCAACAATAACACCGCGCCCAATCTGAAGCAAAGTATCAGAATCACAGCCAGACTCCCGTCGAAAACGCGGTGTTGTTCTTGGACGAGTTCTTAATCAGCGAACAGCCACGCCAATCGGTCTACCGGGACTGTCCCGTGTCAAGGGAAACTACGCACGGCGAGGTCCTCTTCACTTATGGACTCTCCCGATGTTGACTCTGCCCGAGTCCTTCCGACTGGATTCCAGGACAGATAGCAGCAGGACACAAGGATGAGCGTCGATCCCACGAGGGTACTCGCACCAAAGGTTTCTTTGAAATAGACGACGCCAAGGATTGCGCTCAAGATCGGTGTCAGCAAACTCAAGAGACTTCCATAGGAGGCTCCCGTGAATTTGTAGGCGTAAGTCATCGAGAGTTGTCCGGCGGCGGCGAGCAACCCGATCAGCGCGAGAAAAATCCACTGCACGGGGGTCGGCTCTTTCCAGTGAGTCAGCGTTGGCAATGCGACGATGCCGACGCCAAACACACACTGCGAGAAGAAGATGTTGGTGGAGCTGTCGTTCTCGCGGCACTTGGTCACGCACACAACCGCAAAGCCCGACACCAGACCACCCAGCAGCGCAATCATCTCTCCGCTACCCCCGGACAGGTTCTGCACCCCGCACACCATCGCGATACCTCCGGCCGCCGCCGCTATTGCCAGCCAGTGGCGCGGGTCGATCTGCTCACCGAGAATCAGTACGGCAAATACCGAAGCGAAGATCACGTAGGTGTATCCCAACAGCACGGCTTTGGACAGCCCGATATGCTGGATTCCCCAGTAGAAGAGCGAACAGGCAAC
The DNA here is from genome assembly GCA_016199605.1 of Armatimonadota bacterium. Taxonomy (GTDB): domain Bacteria; phylum Armatimonadota; class Abditibacteriia; order CG2-30-59-28; family CG2-30-59-28; genus JACQGJ01. The sequence goes on from JACQGJ010000207.1 coordinate 3,993, forward strand.
TCCGCCAGTCACGCCGCGGGCAATCATCCACGGCCAGTTCCTCCATCGCATCTTCCGGAACCCGGACACGAACAGGACTCCGACAACCAGCCCCCCGACCACAAACCGCATCATAACCGTCGTGAAAGAGTTCACGTCCCTCAGTTCCCTTACCATTGCTGACATCAGGGAGAAGAAGACGGAGGACAGCATCATCATGCAGACGCCTCGGCGCAGAGCGGGTCTGGAAGTCATGGTGCGGCTACCGGCGAGATTCCGTTCGAGGATTCTGATGCGATGCAACTGCACCCGATCCTGAGATAACCCATCAGCGTCATCCTCATCCGTCGCGGTCTACCCACAAGTCAGTCCTCCATTGCATGGTCGCAGGTCCCACAAAGGGTAGCGCATCATCTTGTACTTGTCAAAGACACAGTTGAGGGCGCACAATCTCCGCGCAACACACCGGCACTGACCACTAACCCAAGCCAAAGGAGCCTTTGTCCATGTCCATCCTGAAAGCCGCCGCCGCGGCCGTTTCCATCGCCGTCGAGTCCTCCTCGGAGAAGCTGTCGCCACGACAGGAAGCCGAGTTGCGCGCGTCCGCTTTGGTCCTCGAGGCCGGCCAGCGATTGTGCCTCGTTTCTTGTGACACGCTCGTCGTCCCCGGTCACGTTCTTGAACAGGCGACGCGACGGATCGTGACTGAAACCGGAGTTCCTTTCTCGAATATCCTCATCACTGCAACTCATACCCACCATGCCCCCAGCACTCTTGATGTTCTCGGTTTTCATCGCGATGAAGACTTCTGCGACCGACTGCTTGAATCCATCGTGAGCGCGGTGCTTGAGGCGACTCGGACCCTCGACCAGGGAAGTCCGGAGCAGGTTGAGGTCGAGTTCCTCTTCGCCGAAAGCCAGGAGGCGAGCGTCGGCACCAACAGCCGCTACCTGCTCAAGGACGGCACGACCGCCTGGTATGCCTACCCGTGGGAAGACGTGATCCGACCCACCGGCCCCTTTGACCCCGACCTGCCTGTGTTTGCTCTCAGGAGAAAGAATGGAAGCCTGGCAAGTGTTGTCTTCAACCACTCGGTCCACAACATCGGCGCTCTCACTCAGGGGATGCTATCACCCGGCTTCTATGGACTGGCGGCGCAGGACCTCGAACGCCGACACGGCGGGACGACGCTCTTCTTGCCAGGCGCCTTTGGCTCCAGCCACAACACCGGAGCGTTTGGTTCCACACAGAACATACACGCAGTCCCTGCCGCCGAGTGTGTCCATCGAGTCACGGCAGCGGTGGAGAAAGGCCTGTGCGACGCGCAGCCGGTCCTTCTCGATCTCGATCCGGTGAGAGTTCTGAAACGGCCGTTCGCTTACCGAATCCGTGAGTTCGATGAGGCTGAGGAAGAAGCGGCCGTGAAGTACTGGGCAGAGAAGTACAACCCCGAGGGGGCGGAATCCACTATGAAAGTATTCCGCGACATGCGAGCCGACATGGCTCCCGTGCAGGGCGAGGAACGGCAGACGTGGCTGCAAGCGATCCGGCTGGGGGACATCGCTCTCGTAGGTGTGCCCGGAGAGATGTTCTGCGCCCTGGGTCTGGAGATTCGCCGCCGGTCGCCCTTCCGTTACACCTACATCGTCGGGCTTGCCAACGACACCATCGGTTACATCGGAGATCGAGCTGGCTATGATTTAGGCGGTTACCAGCTCTGGGCCGGCTGGCACAGCCTGTCCGCTCCAGGCACCGGCGAGGCGATGGTGGAACAGGCGCTGGAGATGCTCGGGGAGCTTTGACGGATGCACCCCCTTCAGCATCAAGCGAGGGCAACGCGTTCCACGAATGGTCCGGTAGAGGCGAGGCCGGTCATATCGCCATTTCCTGAAGAACGTCTCGGAAAGCTCGGAAGCTGGCCGAAGTGTTTCTGGCTGGATCCCAGTGTTCGGCAACAGCGCGTGCAGCCTCGATCTTGCGCAAACCGCCCTTGAAGTACTTGGCCCGCTGCAAGATGCGCTCGAAAGCTTCCCAGGTGCCGCCTTTGATCGCGTCCGGATCCCGAAACGCCGCCTTGGCGGGAACGTCAGATGGGAGTCGAGGATACGCGGCCAATACTGCCTCCCAGTCACCGAAATACCACGCCTCCAGTTCCTCGATGGCGATGCGGTTGACCAAGCTATATGGTCTGCCACTGGCTGCTGAACGGGTGGTGAGAAAAGCGGCGGCGGCTATCCGTTCGAGGCGTGCCTTGAGTCGTTTGCAGTCATCGTCGTCCCGGTCGACTACGACCACGATACGCCAAGCCTCGGGAATCCACTTCGCATAGCCACGTAGCCGTTCAGGAAGTCGCTTGAGAAGCTCATCCTTGCACTGATACGGATGGATTTGAAAGGAGAGCTCCCCCAGAATCTTGGGCAGCAAGATGCTCAGCGCCGCTTCCATGGAGGGTTCCTCGACAAGCACCACGACGTGCTCGACACTCATCGGCGCCCTCCCTTCTTCCGCGGCGCTCCTGCATTCACCAGCGGATCTCCGACACCGAAGTGTCCCTCAAGCCAAAGGTGACCCATCGAGGCGCCTGCTTCCACGAACTCGGGAATGCCCTTGATCTCCGAAGCGGGGACAGCCTGTGTGTATCCGCTTTCATCCCGGTACAGAACTCGTACTTCTTTGGGCTTCATGCCGTTAAGAAAGAAGGGCGAGTGCGTTGTCGCCAGGAGTTGAGAATGCGCCGTGGCCGCCCGGCACTCCTCGGCGAGTTCGGGAAGAAGCCGCGGATGCAGAAAATTCTCCGGTTCCTCAACGCCGACAAACTGTGGAGGATCCGGGTCGTTCAGGACGGTCAAGTAGGCCAGCATCTTCAAGGTGCCGTCCGATGCGAATCGGGATAGAATGGGACGTTCAAATGGAGCGTCTTTGATCTGCAGGAGCAATCGACCATCCGCCATTGCTTCGGCCTGCACGCTTTCGAGGCGGGGAACGCGTTCGCGCAGCTTCCGGAAGATCTCTTCGAGTTTGTCAGGATATTGCTCTTTGAGGTATTGGATGACGTTGGGGAGATTGTCACCCGTCTTGCTGAGACGATCCTGCGGTCCTGCCTCTGGTTGACCGCGCGTATCATCAATCGTCAGATACGAAACATACCAGTCGGTGATGAACTCACGCAACGCCGCCACTCGTGGGTGTTCCGCGAATTGCCCCAGCGTGCTCACTGCGATAATGTCCGGGGACCGTAGGGGGATATCGACCCTTTTGTCATCCTCGTCCGGCATGTCTCCGCTGGTGGCGCTGCCTATCCCCTCGTGATACTCCAGGAAGTGGTACGGTCGTCCGCGTGGCTTGCGTTTCCATCGAAGCCATTCTTCCTTGACCACAGGCCCTTTCGCCTGCTCATCCAACGCGAGATGGTAGGTGATGATCGGCTGACCAGGACGTTCGCGGTACTTGAGTTCAATAACGATGGGACCCTCTTGTCCGCGGGTGCGCAACTCTTTAGCTCGTCCCCGTCGGTCCCATGCGTGCCGTAGCCC
>JACQGJ010000208.1 GCA_016199605.1 Armatimonadota bacterium
ATGTGTATCCCAGCTTCAACCTGGGGAACCTCCTGAATCAGCCGTTAGGCGACATGGTAAACTCCGAGCAACAGGTGGAGTTCGGGAACGACAAACGTGACACCTTGCCAAAGTACTGCCGTGAATGTGAGGTGCGCTTCGCCTGCAACGGGGAATGCCCAAAACACCGGTTTCTGAAAACGCCTGAGGGTGAGCCCGGACTTAACTACCTCTGTGCAGGCTACAAACGGTTCTTCAACCACGTCGATCCCAACATGCGCGCAATGGCCCAGCTCTTGGAAGCGCAGCGCGCTCCTGCAGAGGTCATGGGGATATTAGCGCGGCAAGAACGGCAGCAGGGAAACCGGGAGGCAACCAAACCCTCACCCGGCAAGGTCGGGCGCAATGAGCCTTGTCCATGCGGAAGTGGACAGAAATTCAAGAAGTGCTGCGGGGCGGCGGCGGCCATCGAATGAGGTCCCCATCCCGGAGGTATGATCTGTAGCCCTTTGGCCCTCTCCGAACTCGCGGAGCCTCATTTCCCCATGATGTTGGCAAACCGCGTCCTGACATCCTCCCAGTTGAGCACGTTCATGAACTCGTCGATGTACGCCGCGCGGTTAGTGCCGAAGTCACGCCAGTAGGCGTGTTCGTAGACATCGAGGGCCAGAATTGGGGTGGCGTTCCAGAGGGGAAAGGTGTTCTGGGAGTCGCCGAGAAAGTTGAAAAGACGGCTCTCATCGCGATCCCACGCCAACCACGCCCACCCGCGCCCTGCGATTCCGGTTGCTTTGATGTCGGCCTTCCACTGATCGAAGGACCCGAAATCTGACGCGATCTGTTTCATGAGAGGATCCCCCGGGCTGGTGCCCTGACCGTCAAGGTTGCTGAAGTAGATCTCATGGTTCTTCACCCCGCCAACAGCAAAGGTCAACTCGACCTTGAGCTCACGAAGGTCGCTGTAGGTCTGGTTCGCGTCCTTGAAATCGAGGCTCACCGACTGGAGCTTCTTGCGGATCAGGTTCACGCGACCGACGTAGCCCTGGTACAGCGTGTAGTGGCCCTGCATGGTCTCGGCGGAGATTTTGCCGACGGAGTGGAAGCTGGGCTGGCCCCCGGCATGGGTAGCCTTGAACTGTTTTGCCTTTAGTTCCGGAAACTCGGGGAAGTTCTTGGCCGCTTCGCCTTGGGCGGTGCCTTGCCCCTCGACGACCGCGACTCCTCCCAAAGCTCCAGCCACCGCCATTCCTTTGGCGACCTCCTTCACAAAACTCCTGCGATTGAGTGGTTCCTGCATTACCGATTCGCCTCCTGTTCTTGCGGTTTGCAGCTCAAGGGTCGGTCCGGCGCCTCCGACGTTCCAGAGACCTCTTCCAACCCCAGGCTTCAAACTGCACAAGTGCATGTCTGCATTCTTACGCGCCTGACACAACCCGTAAAGCGACGCCCCAGAAACGCGAGGAAAAATTTGCCTTCCCCCTTGCGCGTTCCCTTTTCCTTCGTTATAATTCGCCCCAGTCTTTGGCTCTGAGTTGAGACGTTGCCGGCGCTCGATTTCAGACCAAGGAAGTGTAGGCTAGTCTGCTGGATCAAAGTACGGGTGGACACCGCGCCGGTTGATACTCCCCCAAGCTCTTGGACAGATGGACAGTCAAATCATCAAGGGGGGAGTATTTCCCATGGCGAAAGGCACAGTAAAATGGTTCAACGAGTCGAAAGGTTACGGGTTTATCGAACAGGAGGACGGCGGGAAGGATGTGTTTGTCCACTTCAGCGCCATCCAGTCCGAGGGCTTTCGTAACCTGCGTGAGGGACAGCAAGTCGAGTTCGAGATCGTTGAAGAACCGAAAGGTCTGAAAGCCGACAACGTCATCCTATTGTGACCAAGCCAGCAATTCAATCCTACAACCCCGATGCGCGTCTCGTGCCGGGGTTTTTTTTGTGGCTGGTCTCCCGAGCGTTCAACGGGGAGGTTGATATAGAGTCGTCAGGCGACAGAGTCGTCAGGCGACAGAGTCGTCAGTTGCCTTGTCGAAGGAGGGCGATAGTGCTATACTCGCCCCGATTTGAGTCCAGACCGGAGTGATCCCATGGAAGGTAAACACGTCCTCGGCGTTGATGTCGGAACTGCAAGCGTCCGAGCCGGGGTTTTTGATCTATCAGGCCAGCGGTTAGCTTCCTCAGTTGAGGCTATCGAGATCCATCGCCCGGAGGAGAACTTCGCGGAACAGTCTTCGGAGGACCTATGGGCCGCGACGGGCCGTGCGGTTCGAGAGGCCTGCCGTGAAGCAGGGATCAATGCGGATTCCATCGTCGGCCTCAGCTATGACGCGACCTGCTCACTGGTGGCCCTCGATGGTGACGACCAACCTGTCACCGTCTCACCAACGGGGAAACCCCAATACAACATCGTGATGTGGATGGATCATCGCGCCATCGACATCGCAGAGGAGATCAACGCAGAGGGACACGAGGTTTTGAAGTACGTCGGCGGGAAGATATCGCCGGAGATGGAGCCGCCAAAACTGAAGTGGATCAAGCAGCACTTGCCGTCGACCTGGGAGAAGTCGGGCAGGTTCTTTGACCTGGCCGACTTCATGGTGTATCAATCGTGCGGCAGGGATGTTCGAAGTCTGTGTACCCTCGTATGCAAGTGGGGATACCTGGGGCACGAGGGAGAGTTTGGGAGCTGGGACCGGAGTTTCTACGAGCAGTTGGGTTTGGAGGATCTGTTCGCCGGAGATCGAGCGGGAGCGAAGGTGCGACCGATGGGCGAGTATGCGGGGGGCCTCACCCCGGAGGCTGCCGCACACCTGGGTTTGAAGGAGGGCACAGCGGTAGGAGTCGGCATCATCGACGCTCATGCCGGGGGATTGGGCGTCTTGGGTGCCGTCTGGGAAGGGAAGGAAAGCTCCTCGCTCGACGAGCTGGAAACAGCCGTCGCCTATATCGGTGGAACCTCGGCCTGCCTCATGGCGGTCTCTCGCGAGCCGAAGTTCATTGATGGTGTCTGGGGGCCCTACTACAGCGCCATGGTGCCAGGTCTATGGTTGACCGAAGGGGGGCAGAGCGCAGCGGGAGGGTTGCTGGAATACACCCTCAGCGACAATGCTCAGGCGACCACGCTGGCAAAGCAGGCCGAACAGTCCGGCAGATCCATCTATGAGATTCTGAACGAAATCGTTCTTCAGCGAGTGGCCGAGCTTGGCCCTCAATGGACGAAGGACCTGCACGTCGTGGGCAACCATCACGGCAACCGCTCACCCCATGCGGACCCCCTGTCAAAAGGAGTTATCGACGGACTGACGATTGACACTTCACTGGAAACAATCGCCAAGCGATACTACGCGACAGTGCAGGCGCTTGCCTACGGTACTCGTGAAGTCATCGAAGCGATGAACAGCAACGGCTATCGCATCGACAAGATCCTTGCTTGCGGAGGCGGAACGAAGAACCCCGTCTGGCTCCAGGCGCACGCGGATATCTGTGAGTGTTCCATCTCTCTGCCTCGCGAGCCGGAAGCCGTCCTGCTCGGTTCTGCCATCCTGGCAGCCGTCGCCGCGCGAGCCTACGACAACATCCCTTCAGCGATGAGGTCCATGGCCCACTCGGGCGAAGTCGTTGCACCTAACCTGAAACACCGGGGATACCACAGCGCCAAGTATGGAATCTTCAAGCAAATGTACCGTGAGCATTTGGAGCGAAGAAGAACGATGGAAGAGTGGTAATGGAGTGTTGGAGAAATGGAGTAGTGGAGCAATGGAGGCTGCGGCTTCACTACTCCAGAACTCCACCACTCCATCCAGAAGAATTAGGAGGAATCCATGTCAAAGAAAGTAGCCATCTTTTGGCCGGGGGACTACCGGCCGGATCCCAACAAATGGGCCTTGCCGCAAGCGACCGAGTCAACCAATCAGTTGTGCGCAGCCCTGACCAAGCTGGGACGAAAGCCGTACATCATCAAGGGCTTCCTGACCAAACCGGATGAGGCTATCAGCAAGCTGGAACCCATCGAGGATCCGATGATCGGCATGTTCGTTCATTGGACCTACGGACCCCACACGTGTGATGGGGTCGTCGGCAAGGACAGTCCCCTCCTGCTTGCCTCGAATTTCTCGGGAACGTGGCCGGGACTGGTGGCGTTGCTGAATACCGGCGCCTGCCTCGACAGCATGGGGCGCAAGTACTCCCGCGTCTGGACGGACGCCAAGGACTGGACGAAAGACAAAACCTTCATGGCGCGGCTCGACGAGTGGTGTTGTACCGGTCAGATCCGGTATTGTGAGGGCGAGTTGCACGCCTCCGCTCCGGTCTCCGGCGAGGCGGTGGACCTCGCCACTTCCGTTGTCAGCGATATCAAGAAGCGTCGAATCCTGGCCCTGATGTTGGGCGACACCTCAATGGGAATGATCAACGGCTTCTTTGGCGCTCGCGTTCTGGCGAAGCACGGCTTCGCCGAGCATAAGGTCGATCAGGCGTGGCTGCCGCTGCGCATGAAGAACGTCAAAGAGCAGCGGGTAGAAGACGCTTTTAAGTTCGTGTTGGAGAAAGGCGTCAAGTTCCATTGGGGAGAAAAGAACGCCGAAGATTTCACCGAGGAGTCCACCAGGGAGCAACTGCGGATGTACCTCGCCACGAAAGATATCTGCGAGGAGTTCAAAGCCGACTGCCTGGGTTGGCAGTACCAACTCGGGTTGTTGCCCATTTTACCTCCCAGCGACTTTTGCGAGGGGCTTTTCAACTCAGCTTGCAGACCGGAATCGACGGGAGACGTTTTCATCACCTCCACCGAGGCCGATCAGGGCAACTTGATTCCCATGGAGATTATGAAGCGAATCCTGAAAAAGAAGGGGCTGCACGAGGCGGTCATGTTCCACGATGTGCGGTGGGGTGGCAACTACAAAGGGCAGTTTCTGTGGGTGTTACTCAACTCCGGGAGTTGTGGCGCTTACGCCTTCAACCACGATCCGGACTCGCTAAAGGGAGTTCACTCCTATCGTCAACCTGCAGGTTACTTCCCCATAGCGGGGGGGACTTTCGCAGGGGAGAGCCTGCCGGGGCAGATCACCTGGGCCCGCGCCTATCTCAAGGACGGCGACACGTGCATGGACATTGGCACCGGCGATGTCCACAAACTGCCACAGAACGATCTGCGCTACTTCTGGGACAACACGACACCCCAGTGGCCGATCATGATGGCGACTCTGAACTGCTCACAGGAGACCGTCATGGCCCACTACATGAGCAACCACATTGCCGTCGCCTACGGTGACATCTTTAGCGAGATGGTCGCGACCAGCCGAATGCTCGGGTTCAAAGTCCGCGTGATGCGAGGGAGCTGAGAGCTCCCTCGTTTGCGTTGTCGGAGGGGCTAATATCCACACAGCGCTCCCCC
>JACQGJ010000209.1 GCA_016199605.1 Armatimonadota bacterium
GTCTACTACGCCACGCCGCAGAACCGGTTCCAGGAAATCTACTTCAATTACCTCCGACCGTGGATAGTTCCCGGCAAGGATCCGAACAGCCCCATCGTTCGTTGGGCCTTCGAGGGAATCCCCGGCGGCGGCTCGGTTCCGATGATGATCTGGAAGGCGTGGGTTTTGCCGGTGCTGTTGTGGATGCCGTTGATCCTGGCGATCTTCTTCGTAACCGTTTGCCTGGCCGCCCTGCTGCGCAAACAATGGGTGGACCGGGAGAGATTGCTGTTCCCCCTCGCAGAGGTTCCACTCGAAGTAACCGAAGCCCCGGAGGGCAGTGTAGGGCCGCCGCTGTTTGCCAACTGGATGTTCTGGGCGTGCTTCCTCCTCCCGACCGTCCTTTACACCTACCGGGCGCTGCACCAATACTGGCCTTCCATCCCCGATGTGAACCTGTATCGAAGCACCGAGAACCTTTTCAGCACACGCCCCTGGAACACCCTCAACTGGGTGCCGATGAACTACTACTTCGACATGATCGGCATCACCTATCTGCTGACGACAGAAATGGGCTTCAGCTTCTGGTTCTTTTATTTCCTGCGACGGATGACGGTCCTCGTCCGGACGGCCTTTGGCATGGAAGACCACTATCGGTTCATGGACCTCCAGGGACAAGGCGCCCTTATTGTTCTCGGCCTCTTCTACCTGTGGGTGATGCGGCATCACCTCTGGGAGGTGGTTCGGAAGGGCTTGTTCTACGATAGAAGCATCGATGACTCCCACGAACCAATCTCCTATCGCTTCGCCTTCTGGGGGGTGGTCGGAGGCATGGCTGTCATCGTGGGTTGGTGTTATGCCATCGGAATGCCGGTGGGCTGGGCGGTCGCCCTGTTCACCGTTTACTTCGGTGGACATCTCGTGCTGACCCGCTTGGTCTCTGAGGCTGGTTTGTTCGTTTACTGGCTGCCCGCGCCGCAGATGACGCTAATCAATCTTTTCGGCAACCACCTGTTCAGCAACCAAAGCCTGACCAGTCTCCAGGTCGTCGGATGGAAGCTGCAGGACTCGGCCTCTTCGATTCTCCCCAACGCTCTGCAAGGCTTCAAAGTCGCCGACCGGAGCCGGATGAGTCAGACCTCTCTGTTTGTCGCGATGATTGCGGCGATTGTCATCGCTGTGTTTGCCTGTCACATTCCTTCCATTTCCGTCATCTACCGAACCACGGTGCCGCACCTCGGCTGGTGGCCGAAGGGCGCGACTCGGGCTTTACCAAACCAGATTGTGAACTCGATCATCAACCCCGACCCGTACAAATCCGGTGACTTCGCCAACATGGGGCTGGGTGCGACGGTGGCCGGGTTCCTGCTGTACATGCGACAGCGTTTTCTCTGGTGGCCGTTCCACCCGCTGGGGTACATCGGATCGTATTCCACGTGGTTCGGAGATCGTTATGCCTGGTCGATCTTTATCGGCTGGTGGGCGAAAGTGATTGTGTTGAAAGCCGGAGGCGCCACTGCCTGGCGCAAGTGCCGGCCCGCGGCCTTGGGACTCATCATCGGGAACTGTTTCGTCTTGTTCCTGTGGCTGCTCCTGCAACTGATCTGGCCGGTGCAGCAGGTGTTGGTGATCGAATGACGAACCCCTCTTTCTTTGAGCCAAAGCGAAGCGACCAAAGCCCGCCGAGTCAAACGGGAATGGCAGCGATGCCTCTGCTCGCGTTCCCTCTCCTCCTCTTGCTCGTTGCGGCACACTCCACCTGCGCGGACTCTCCTTCGTCTCTGCGCGGCAATGTGGTTCACCTCTCCTCCCTTTCATCTCGTGTACCCGGTTATCCGGGCAACAAGCAGGCGGAAGCATGGGTGGCACTGAAGTTCAGGGAGTCAGGGGTCCAGCAGGTGTCGCTTCAACCTTTCTCCATCGGCGTGCCGGTTGAGTCTGCCATACAGCCTCCAACGCTCACCCTCGGTAACGGCGCCTCCTTCCGCCTTCATTGCCTCTGGCCCAATGGCGTGCGCACACCGACAACTCCGCCCCAGGGACTGAGCGGCCAATTGCTCTACGCTCGAAGAGGCGAATACGCGGACTTTGATGGTCACGACGTAAAGGGTCGACTCGTCCTGCTCGATTTCAACTCCGACGACAACTGGATTCACGCCTTCGAGTTGGGGGCAAAAGCCGTAGTGTTCATCGAACCGGAGAGGACCACCCGCTTCGAGGCGGAGCGGAAGCTGGTATCTGTTCCCCTCGACGCACCGCGCTACTGGATCAGCCGGGAAGACGCCGGAACGTTGCGAAGTCTCCGGCAGGACCTCCAACTGGAAGCCACGATCCACGCGCGCATGGAGTGGCGCAACGTACAACTGAACAACGTCGTGGGCGTGATCCGCGGAACCGACCCGAAGTTGAAGAACCAATATGTGATCCTCTCCGCCCACTTCGACAGCGTCTCGATGATCCCCGCTCTCTCCCCAGGTGCGGAGAGCGCCTCGAGCATCGCAGCCATGCTCGAGGTTGCCCGTGAATTCGTCAAGCATCCACCCAGACGCACCGTTGTCTTCCTCGCGACCAACGCCCACTACCTCGGCATGGGTGGCATGGCCTACTTCGTCCGGGGCTTCCATCTGGCGAAGACCGCAGGTGTGCTGCCTCCGGATCTTGATGGAAAGAAGAAGCGCACCAAGGCGCTGCTTGCCCCCTACAAACTCCTCATGCCCGCGCTGGCGAAAGACAAGGCCTCGCTGCTCATCACCCTCGACCTCGCCTCGCAGAGCAAACAGATCGGGCTTTTCTGTCGCGGCGGCTATGAGGACAACCGGGACATCTACCACGAACGCCACTACAGCGCCGCCGGTCATCTGATCACGAACAAAGCGACTGAAGCAGCCCGTTCGCTCGGGCTTTCTCCGACCGAGGTCTACGCCGACGCGATCAACCCAGCCAAGGGTCGCACCGCGGACAGCTACTTCCCCGAGATGCCTCCCTTCGAGAGCGAAGTCATGAGCTTCACGAGTCCGGCCCTGGCTCTCGCAACCTGCAACGATGTTCGGAACGTCGTGGATACCCCCCACGACACTGCCGATCGTATCAACTGGGACAATTTGGAGAAGCAGGTCGCGTTACTCAAGCGTCTGCTTCCTGCCGTGGTGAAGGATCCGAGCCTCTCCATGCAGATCGAAGAGACCCCGCGAGTCTACGGTCCCCTTTTCGGACGCATGGTCGAGTGGGACCCCACCCGGTCTTTTGTGCCCGACAAGCCAGTGATGAACTCGGTCGTGATCGCTCGGCCCTGGGTTGGCGACCGCGGACAATTCATGGTAGGCTTTCCTCGACCCCTGTACGGCGTTCATTGCGAGCAGGTTGCGGTTACAGACAGAAACGCCAAGTTCGAGTTGCTCGCGTTCCAGTGGCCGGCCCGAGTTCGGCTGGACGGATTTGCACTGGATCCAGCAACGCAAGGGATCGCCTACTCCTACGACCAGGGCGGAGAAGGCGAGCAGAAGTACGCGTTTCGCAGTATCGACATGCCTTCCGCTGCAGGTAAGCTGGTCTCCTACGTGCTGTTCCGCTGCGCTGCGGTCGGAGTCGCCGATCTCGTGGACCCGCGTTACCTGGTCTCGCTTCAGAGCATCAACCTCATCGACGCCGATTTGGAGAACCCGCCGCACATGTTCGGTATAGCAACGGGAATCGTGCGACCCTATGACTTGTCCACCGTCGAACCGTGCGCGGTCTTGTTTGTCCAGCCAGAGACGCGCCTGAAGCTCACGATGAGCCTTGGGCTGATCGGCAATCGACTGGTCCTCATCAACGCTTCGCCGAGGAAGCCACAGGGCACAGGCTTTACCATCACGAAGAACGTCCTGCTTGCGAACCTTGCCGACCAGATCGCCGGGGACCTCTGGTTCCTCGACGACTACCGAATGCGTCTCCTGGCACGCTACGGAATCCGAAGCGAGCGACTCGACGAGTTGCACCGGCAGGCCCACGAAAGCGCCCGCAAGTCCAGGGAGTGCGCACAACAACGGCAGTGGTCCAAGAGTGTACTCCTCGCCCGACAATCGTGGGCGCTCGAATCGAGCATATACCCCGACATTATCAAGACCGCCAACGACGTCGTGAAGGCCGTCCTGTTCTACTTGTTCCTTGTCGTTCCCTTCTCCTACTTTGCCGAGAGGTTGCTGTTCGGGTTTCCCGACATCCGAAAACAGATCGTGGGTGTCTCGGTCATTTTCACTCTGGTCCTGACGACGTTGGCGTTTGTCCACCCGGCTTTCAAGATCACTCTAACTCCTTTCCTTATCTTCCTGGCTTTTGTGATCGTCGGGTTGTCCCTCCTCGTCATTGCCCTCGTACTCCTAAAGTTCAACGAAGAGCTGCGCAGGTTCCGTGGAGGCATGTACGGAGTCCACCACGCGGATGTAAACCGTCTCGGAGCGATGACCGCGGCGCTCAACCTCGGCATCGCCAACATGCGGCGGCGCCCCGTGAGAACCGTGCTCACCTGCGTGACTCTGGTGTTGCTCACCTTTACTGTCCTGTCTTTCACCTCTTTGAAAAGCTATGTGCGGTTCAACACCTTCGAGATGCCGTGGCAGGCACCTTACGCTGGGGTATTCTATCGACATCTGGATTGGTCGCCCCTGGAGGAAAGCGAGTATCAACGGTTTGTCGCCGAGTTGGGTGAGGACTTTACCCTCGCTCCACGCTACTGGCGTATCTCTCCCCGCATCGACGAGTTCATGAGCACCGAGGCGCGATCGGAGGATGGACGCGAGGCTATCGACATCGACGCGGTGGTGGGTCTGAGCGCCGACGAGCGACTGATCTTTCCGGTCGAGAAGTGCCTGATTCGGGGACGGTGGTTTGAGGAAGACGAGAAGTCTGCGTGTCTGGTTTCGAGCGCGGTCGCGAAGTCCCTGGGACTCAACCCCGCCGGCGATCTGGATGGATCGATCCGTCTTTTCGGGGAGAAGCTGAATGTTGTCGGACTTTTCGAGACGCGGAAGATGGATGCCCTTACAGGTCTGGCTGAAGAACACTTCAGCCCGGCCAACTTCCAGCTCCTGCGTCCGAAGGTTACCCAGATCAAGGAGGGATCCGCGGCGGCCTCGGCAGCCATGGAGAAGTTCATCTACTTCTCTTCCCAGAACGTTCTCTTTGTCCCTGCCGAATTCCTGCGGCAACACGGAGGCGACCTGCGCGCTGTCCTCGGAGTTCCCAAGACCGGACTCTCCCGGCGTCTTCAAACCGGCGAGGTTGATCTAACCCGGCATCTGCGGGACCTGATGCGAAGATGGGCGGTTGTCCTGTTCGTGGGCGAGAAAGGCAAGGCGCGGCTGTTTAGCTCTATCGGGTCCACTTCGGTAACGGGCATGGGAGATCTATTCGTGCCAATACTGATCGCCGCTCTCATCGTTCTGAACACGATGTTGGGTTCCGTCTATGAACGGACGAGAGAGATCAGCGTCTACTCCTCCATCGGTCTCTCGCCGCTGCACACTGCTTCTCTCTTCGTCGCAGAATCGTGTGTCTACGCGACGATCGGAGCGATCTCCGGCTATCTCATCGGCCAGCTTCTCGGGAAGGTCATCACCACTTACCATCTGTTGCCTGGCTTGATGCTGAATTACTCGAGTGGATCAGCCGTGTTGACCATCGCACTGGTCATGGTTGTCATGTTGCTGTCGACGATCTATCCCGCCTATTGCGCGATGAAACTTGCCGTGCCCGACCTCGGCACATCGTGGCAGTTGGGGGAGCCGACAGGCGACCACTGGTCCTTCCGTCTGCCGTTTCAGGTGGCTGACACGCAGGCTTTGGCCTTGTGTACGTTCATGCGCGAGTTCCTCGCCGCGCACAGCGAGGCGGCGATCGGTTCCTTCTATACGGAGGAGGTTCGTCTCGAGGAAACAGGGGAATCTCCTCGTCGGGTGCCCCATTACGGAGTGGCGTTTCGTGCCTGGCTGGCGCCCTACGATTTCGGGATCAGTCAGCACGCGCGCCTGCAAACAGTCCCATCGGTGGATGAAACCACTTACGAGTTCCTCCTCGAGGTCCAGAGGATCAGCGGCGACGTCCCGTCGTGGAAACGAGCCAACCGGGCCTTCCTGAATCGCATCCGCAAGCAACTCCTGGTCTGGCGCACAGTCAAGCTGGAAGACAGGCAGTACTACACTGAACGAGGAGGGGACCTGCTCCCTCGAAGATAGGGGACGGGGAGTGGCATTGCCCATGGACATCAAAGCAGAACTTGAGCGAGAGTGGGGATCGGAGGCGTTTGCGGAGTCCCCCGAGCCGTTTCGTGACGGCTTCAACCTGCGGTCGGTCGTAGGCGCCTTGTTCCTCGCCTTCATCATGCTCCCTGGCTCAATCTACATCGGCCTGGTCGCGGGAGAAGGCATGGGCAGCGCTCCCCAGTGGGTGACCGTGATTCTCTTCGCCGAGATAGCCCGCCGCTCTTTCACCAAGCTCTCACGACAGGAGATCTATGTTCTTTATGCCCTTGCAGGCGGCCTGGTCTCCGGTGGAGGGCCTTTCTTTGGGCTTATCTGGAACCAGTTCCTGATTCAGTCCAGCCAGGCGCGCTTCTTCGGGATCGTGAAGGACTTGTCCAGCCCGGTGAACCACTGGATCGTTCCTCCTCTCGGGTCCTCCGCCCTGCTGGAGCGCACTTTTCTCCACCGTGATTGGCTGCCCGCCATCGGTGTTCTCGTTGCTGCGCAGTTGCTGGGGAGGCTGGGCAACTTCACCTTCGGCTACACTCTGTTTCGCATCACCTCCGACCTTGAGCAGTTGCCCTTCCCGTTAGCGCCCATTGCAGCGGAGGGCGCCACTGCCCTGGCGGAGTCCCACGGCGGCGAAGACTCGTGGCGCTGGCGGGTCTTTTCCATCGGAGCCGCCATCGGCGTGTTCTTCGGAACTCTCTATCTCATGTTGCCGACCGTAACCGGCGGAGTCATGAACACCCCCGTCACGATTCTGCCAATTCCGTTCATCGACTGGACGGAGCGCATTCAGAAACACCTGCCTGCCGCCCTCCTCGGTCTGAACACCAACATCGGCGCGGTGTTCGTAGGCTTCGTGCTTCCGTTCTGGCTTGTGGTTGGCTCCTTCATCAGCTCGATCCTTACCCACATCGTCGCCACACCGATTCTATACAAGTATCACGTTCTGCACACGTGGAAGCCCGGGATGCAGACCATTGCCACCTCGGTCGTCAACAGCCTCGACTACTGGATGGGCTTTGGGGTCGGCGCCTCTCTCGTCGTCGCTGTTCTCGGGCTTTTCCTTGCCGTCAGAACCTTCGGCAAATCAGGCTTCGCCCCCAAACGGAGCGGGTATTCCGGCGCTTCAAAGGAACGCGGCGATTTTCCCATACCTCTGGCCCTCACTTTGTGGTTTGTCAGCACCGTTTCACTGATCGGGCTTTGCCACAAGCTTGTGCCGACGTTTCCCACCTGGTTGCTCGCGGCCTACGGGCTTGCGTGGACGCCGCTCAACAGCTACGTTTCGGCGCGCATGATCGGCCTGACGGGGCAGGGAATTGGATTCCCCTACCTCAGGGAGGCGTCTTTCGTGCTCAGCACACGACTCTTTGGTTACAAAGGGATCTCCATCTGGTTTGCCCCGATCCCGTTGAACGACTGGGGCGGTATGACGCAGTTCTTCAAGGAGACCACGCTCACCCGTACCAGGATCACCAGCCTGGTGAAGGCCGAACTCCTGGTGTTTCCTTTGTTGCTCGTCTGCAGTATTCTCTTCTGCGGATTGCTGTGGAAAGTCGCACCCGTTCCTTCAGCCGCCTATCCTTTTGCCGCTAAGATGTGGCCGCTCAATGCCATGTACACGTGCATGTGGACCACCGCGACGAAAACGGGGAAGAGCTTCATCTTAGACGCCATCTCCTGGCAGAAGGTAACGGCTGGATTCTGTGTCGGCTCCACGCTGTATGCTGTCACCGCCTTAGCGCGGTTGCCGATGCTGTTGTTCTATGGCATGATTGGCGGCATTGGCGCCTGGCCGCACGCCACACTTCTGACTTTCGGCGGGGCCATGCTGGGACGTTTCTACTTCTCTCGACGCTTCGGCAAGGAGCAATGGCGACGCTACACGCCGGTGCTGTCCGCCGGTTTCTTCTGCGGTATGGGCTTGATCGGCATGTTGTGCGTCGGGATCGCTATGATCGTGAAGTCAGTGGTACAGGCAGCTTACTAACCCTGGCCGCCTTGTAGCTCATTATCCGCAACCCTTGGAGGAAAAACTACGATGGCCCAAATGTCCTGTCGTGAGCGTCTACTGCGTGTTATGAGGCAACGGGAGATCGACCGAATGCCTGTCCGACTCTGGGGAGTCGACCCGATGTTCCCGTCGGGAAATCCCACTTGGGCGCCGCTGTATCAGATCACCGAGGAATTCCAGGTGGATATCTTCCGGTCGTGGGCGCCAACCAGGGACGAATGGGATCCACACCTCGCTCCCGTCACGAGTGAGCGCAAGGAATCGGATAAGCCCGACCTCTGGGAAGACACCGTTATCATGCAGACTCCCAAGGGTCCCTTGACTGCTTCCTGGTACGTTCCCAAGGATGGAAGTCCGGGCTACCAGAAGAAACATTACATCGAAACCGTGGAGGACGCGAAGAGGTGGTTGTCTATTCCGTCACAGGTCTCAATGGGAGAGAACGCAGACTCCTACTGGGAGCTTGAGAGGAAAAGCGAAGACCGCGCGTTGTTGTTCATCGGGCTTGCGGAAGCGATGTACGCCGTTCAGGCCCAGATGGGATCCGAAACCTTTGGCTACTGGCTGTACGATGAGCGGCAGTTGCTTCACGAAATGATCGACAAAGCCTACAACGACATCGAACGGCAGGTGAAGCACTACCTGTCCTTCGGGATCGGTGATGCCTATGGATGGGTCGGACCCGAATTGTGCATTCCACCGCTGGCTTCCCTGAAGGACTTTCAGGAGTTCGTCTTCGATTACGACAAACGCATCATCGACCTCATTCACGACGCAGGCAAACTGGTGTGGGTGCATTGTCACGGCGACATAAATCCGGTGCTTGAGGGTTTTGTTGAGATGGGCATCGATTGCCTCAATCCTATCGAGCCTCCCCCCACCGGAAAGCTGACCCTTGCTGAAGCCAAGCAGCGATGCGACGGAAAGATGTCCCTCGAGGGCGGCGTTCAGGACGGAGACTTCGACCTCCTCAATCCTGAGCAGATGATTCCCGTCGTGGAGGATACCATCGCACAAGGTAAACCTGGCGGCTGTTTTATCCTCTCCCCTACCTCCTCACCCAGCACCTGGCCCCGACTGAACGAGCGACACGTCGCCAACTATCGCGCCTTTGTCGAGGCGGGGATCCGGTTGGGGAGGTATGAGTGAACGGTGTGAACAGTACGCTTAAACCTCCTTCAGGGATACTCTTCTCCGTTCCGCCAAGGACAGCCGGGCGGCGGTGGCAATCGCGATTCCTTCCACCATCTCGTCGTACGAAGCTTGAGGCTCGCGGGTCTCCACCATCTTCTTGATCTTCTCGATTATCTTCACGACGCCCCAGGGGAACTCATAGTCGCTGAAGTGGTCGCTGTGGATCGCGCCCAGATCGCTGTAAGCGCTCGCGTACATAGCGCAGTGATAGGTTGCCCCGACGTTCCCGTTCAGCACGACGCCTTTCTGCGGGCGATCGGGATTGCCGCCGAAATCGAGGTGGACAACGAACGGCATGTCGCCACCTCCCATGGACTCCACTGAGTCAACCCCCGCGCCGAAAAGGTGTTGCCCCAGACTGATGGCATGAATCAGTCCGTTCATCGTGTATGAGCCGCCCTTGATGATCCCCAAGATCGGCTGGTTGAGTTCCGGGAAACGATTGCGGAACTGCGTCGCCTGTGGGAGCTCCCTGAGAATCGAGAGTGACATGATGGGAGTGTTGTGTTTCTCCGCCAGAGCGACCAACGCCCTGGCGTCTTTCACGTCGTAGGCCAACGGCTTGTCAATGAAAGTCGGCACACCCTTCTGGATACCGGGGGTCGCCAGCTCCAGTTTGTCATGCCCCTCCAGGTCGCAATCAGCGATCAGCACAAGGTCCACGTCGTCGGAGACTTCCTCGAAGCTGTCGCAGACCTTTGGACGGCTGGTATAGATTCGGTTCATGTTCTCCGCCAATCGCCGGTCCTTGTCCCACACCTTCACGATCTCGAACCCCGGCACCATGGGAAACCAGTTCTTGCGGGGGTCGTGGTAGTGGCTGTAGAAGTAGTAGTAACCTCCCAGTCCCACCTCCGGCTCCCGCAATATGTCCGGGTCATGCTCCTGCATCAGGTTCGCATAGTAAATGGCGTGCAGGTCGCAACGAATGATTCCGACGCGGATTGTGTCCATAAGTACTCCTCCTCTTATTCGACGGATAGACCCCGGAGCCGTACAGGCCCTGGTCGGGGTCTCCCCGGCCGCTATCTGCTATGACACATCCGGCAGTCTTGCCAATTCTGCTTCCACCTGACCGCGAGCTGAATGGCTGAAATCCGTGACTTCACTGATCCAAGACGTGGATAAAGTCCAGCAAAGCCACGGTCAATCATCAGCGATACTTGGTCCGTAAACAGAAACCGTGCGAGACGCAGGTGACCACGTCGCGGCATCAACGTCAGCAGGCACTATGACGGACTCGACTTCCCGCTACTCTTAGGGCCAAGGATAGGCATGAGTGCCCGGAACGTAAGTCGCCGCGTTTCGGAGAAAGCATCGAAGTTGCCGAGAGGGTGGGTGGGGAGCATGAGGCTATCTCATCGAGTCCTTGAGCTATTCTTCTGAAGGCTCTGCAGCCAGATGTAGAGTCGAACCATGCGCATGTTGAAGAGATACTCGCCCTGAACATCACCCGATCTCAATACTTTGAGTGACTTCATCTTCTGGAGGAAGTTATGGAACTTCCTCTTCTCGGTTTCAGTGAGACCAGTGACGACGTCGGACTTCCTGAAACTCATCGAGTCAGGCCCCATCTTTGCGATCTTCGCGAGGATAGAGTGGTAGTCGGCGCTTCTCAGAGCCTTATAGACCTGCTGATCAACATACTTCTTCCCGACCTCCTCGGCAGCGATCAAGACTGCCTGGAACGCATCCTCCCTGCTGATTACCCCATCTTGGTCAAGCCAGAACGCAGCATCTCCGACCAAGTGCATGATCTTTGGAAAACCAGCGGAGTACTCGGTGAGAAGATCCATAGCGTCCGATTCAACGCGAACCTGCACACTCGCAAAGGCCTTGTTAAAGAAATCCCTCATCTCGTCTGGAGACATCGTCTTCACATCGATCACGTCGAAGATGCGATCTACGGGCTGGTGATGCGTAATCACCTCGCGACGGCGTTCCTCGACTCCACACAGCATCATGAGCAAGGGGAGTGGCTTGCTGGACATGGCGTTAGTATCTACTATGCCTTTGATGAAGTGCGAGAACTTGGGGTTGGTCGTGATGCCGTTGATCTCATCGAGCACCATGAACACTCCGGTAACACCCGTATCCTTAAGTCGCTCGACAACCTCCTTCAGAAACGGCAACATGCCGGCAGCGACGGTGGGAGCGTCTTTCTTCAAATCCTCAGTATGGATTGTGAACCCAAATAAGGACTGGTCGCCGACGTATTTTGCTAACCAGTCCCGCACTTTTTCTGTGCGTTTCGGATCAAAAGCGCCGGAACGCAGAGTGGCCTCAAGAACCGCAGCGCCGATGTCGTCGAGGGATTCCGCACTTCCAAGTGGCGCATAGATGCCGTGCAGGTGGTGTTCGCGTTCTGCTAACCCCTGCGTGAAACCCGCGATCGAGCTTTTCCCGATTCCATATTCTCCCTGGATATACATCGCCACCGGTTTACCGGCTTCCACTTGCCGGACTCCGCGTTCGATGATGTGGTGGATTTGTTGGTCGCGCCCCGCAAACAACTCGATGGGAACAGGTTGCCCCGGGTAAAAGGGACTTTTGCCTTTCGATGTTTGAAGCATAACTATCACCCCACTTACTTGCAGCAACTGGACCGACGCCAGAGGATGCGATCAACTCCGCCAACCTGTCTATCACACACTCTCGCGGTCAGAAATACGTGGTCTAACCATCAAGCCCAATCGCTTTCGCCTGCCGATTCATCTCTTTGACCAGTTCCTTCTCACACCCCTCCCGCCACTTCGCCGCCAAGTCGCCAAGGTGGCGTCGAGAGAAGAGCGAATCCACCTGTCGCGCATCAGCGTGGTTGTAGTCCCAGAAGTGGATAATGTAGACTCGTTAAGGGCGAGAATGCATCTTTCCCCTCACCTCTGCCCGCTGGTTACACCAGTAGCCGCTTCATCACTTTGCCTCCCGGGTTCCTCGGCAACGCATCTCTGAACTCCACGAGTTGGGGGACTTTGTAGCTGGCAAGGCGTTCGGCGCAGTGGCGCTTCACTTCCAGCTCGGTGATTGTTTCGCCGGGACGGAGAACTACGAAAGCCTTGACCACCTCGCCGAGGTACGTCCGGGCGCCTGTCGCGGGAACGCCGATGATGGCGGCCTCCTGAACCTTCACATGCGACAGCAGGACGTTCTCCACTTCAAGGGCATAAACGTTCTCCCCGCCAACGATGATCATCTCTTTTTTCCGACCTTTGAGGTAAACGTAGCCGTCTTCGTCCACCATCGCCAGGTCCCCGGTGCGGAACCAGCCCTCGACCATCGCCTCTTCCAGCAACCCCGGTCGCTTCCAGTAGCCGGGGATGACGTTCTCCTTCATGAAGCACAACTCGCCGACGACTCCTGCAGGTGTCTCGTTGCCGTCATCGTCGATGATCTTCTGCCAAACCTCTGGCAGGAGTTTGCCAATGGATTCAGGGTGGGATTCCACGTCGCAGTCCGGCAACACGTGCGTCATGGAGATCGTCTCGGTGAGTCCGAAGAAGTTGTGCAGTTCGACGTGCGGGAACTTCTGTCTGAGCCGTTGAATGGTCTGCACCGGCATCATCGAACCGGCGTAAGCGATGAGACGCAGGGAAGACAGGTCGAAGGTATCGAGCTCCTTCATCGTGGTGAGAAAATGAAAGAGCGTCGGGACTCCGAAGAACGTGGTCGCCTTGTGTGTCTGAATGAGTGTCGCCAACTCCCGAACTTCGGGCCGTGGAGCGATCAGGACGGTGCTGCCCAGGTAGGCAGATGAGGGAAGAATGCTGTACAGTGCGCTGGCATGGAAAAACGGCACGAACAGAAGATGGATATCTTCGTGTCGAAAGCTCTGGGCGATGATGGTCATCCGCAGGTTGAACAGCAGATCGCAATGTCGCATCATGGCGCCTTTTGGCTGGCCGGTCGTGCCGGAGGTGTGCATGACGATGGCCAAGTCCTCGGGGGCAATCGACGGCTGACTCTTTAGGATCGTCGGATACCGAATCGCCTCTTCAAAAGGAATCGTCGAGTTCTCCGCAAAGTCCATGCTGAGGATCGCTTTGATGTTCGGGCATCCCGGCAGCACCTCTTTGGCGTGCTCCCACAAGTCCTTGTGGACGAAGAAAACCTCGGCGTCGGAATTGTCGAGGATGTAGCGCATCTCCTCCCCGCGCAGACGAACGTTGACGGGAACCACCACTCCGCCGAGTTTCATGATCGCCCAGTAGGCGATGTAGAACTGGAGGCAATTGGGCGCGAGGACGGTGACCCGATCTCCCTGTTTCACCCCGCACTCCTGTTCCAGGAACGCTCGCAGCCGGTCGATGGGTCCGCTTACTTCACGGTAGGTAAGGGATTGACCCTCGAAGATTACCGCTGTCTTATTCGGGAACTTCAACTGGTTGTTATCCCAGAGGTCGCGGACGCAATTGAGTTGTGTGCGGATCATCTGTGGCTCCTTCGACGGATTGCTGATTGCCAGGGTGGGCAACTCTCCGGAAATGTGGCGACTCTACAAAAGCCTGAACATTGTAAACGCTGGGGTCCGATATAACAAGGACTCGCATCCTCGTGGTATCCTCGTGCCGGGGGTTGATCGACTTTGGCGCAAAGTGTTGACGGTCGGCGCGAGGTCAAGTAGAGTATCGC
The DNA here is from genome assembly GCA_016199605.1 of Armatimonadota bacterium. Classification (GTDB taxonomy): domain Bacteria; phylum Armatimonadota; class Abditibacteriia; order CG2-30-59-28; family CG2-30-59-28; genus JACQGJ01. Next base: position 14,044 of record JACQGJ010000209.1, read on the forward strand.
CGGGTTGTCCGCAACTTGGGGGCAAAGCGACTGATCGGAACGGTGTGGAGGGATCTACTATGCGATGCTACCGTGTAATTGTGGCCCTGATGGTGCTGGCAGGGACGAGGTTGGAGGCGGAGGTCATCAAAGCTCCGCAGGAGTATCTTATTCTGCGGCCGAAGAAGCAAGTCGTAATCGATGGCAGGCTGGACGAATGGGACGTCACGAAGACACCTTATATTATCAGCGCGGCCAGCAAGAACCCGATCAACGACGTTCACAGCAACGAGCCGACGAACCCGGTGAAAGGCGACGAAGACCTGAGTGGGCGCGCGTCGCTGGCATGGGATGAGAAGTATTTGTACGTATCGGGCGAGATGACGGACGATCATCTGCTGGGTGTGAAACCGGACAGTTTCGGCAACCAGGGGCCGGCGGGTTGGGGTTGCGATAGCTTGATGATCTCCATCGCTTCCTTCCGGCAGCCGATGAAGACGAACTCGCCCTACAGCCCGTCTCCCTTCCTCGGATTGCGCTACGCCCCCACCCAGCCAAACCCACGCGGCAAGGTGATCGAGGGACCTCCAGGTCATCTTGACAAGCGCGATCTCTACTGGATCCTGACCGAAAATTCAAAATGGGCCGTGACCGAGACGCCGAAAGGTTACAACATCGAAGCCGCGATCCCCTGGAAGGACCTGGAGTTTACGCCACGACCAGGCGAGCGCTTGTTCATTGCCTTCCTGGCCGCCGATATGGATCCGGGTGAGGCGCTTAACCAGGTGGGTTGGGCTTACAAAGGAGAGCCGAAAGACCATCCCGTTTTCCGATTGGCGGATCGCGCCGAAGTGTTGGGACTGGTCACGGTCTCGTCCGATGAGGTTCCGATCAACCGGCCCTGGGCCGCACGTGTGGAGTTGGATGCGCGCAAAGGCGCCGCAAAGCTCGACAGTGTCCGTGTCACTGAGCCCGACGGTAAAGTCGTCCTGGAACAAACGGTCGGACTGGAAGTGCCTGAAGGCAAGCGCGGCGTTGAAGTCAGGGAGTTCAAGCCGGGGTCGGTGTCCAAATCCGGACGCTACGTTCTCGAAGTAACCGCTACGGCCGGGGGATCCAGCGGGGTCGTAGCGCGGGTTCCCGTGAAAATGGTCGAGCCTGCACCTGAGTCGCCTATGATAAAGAACCTTCCCGGAGAGATTCGTCATGCCAGCCCGGACCGAGTCGCGCACAACGCCTTCGCCGAACATCGAGAAGGATTCTACCGTCACGGGTGGGTGAAGAGCAAAGAGGACTACGTGCCTTACATCCGCAGGCATGTTGAGCCAGGACTGAAAGAACAGGCCAGGAACGAAATCAAGACAAAGAGCCAGTGGGGATACCCCGAAGCGTTTCGCTGCATGGCGCTCTACCGTTTAACCAACGATCCGGAATACGCGCAGCTCGCCCGCGACATCATGGATTACACGCTCGACGGCGGAGACCTGGGTTGGTTCAAGCTGACCGCAGTGGCGCAATATCGCTACCTCACGTGGAAGGCCGACGTTAACAGCCCGTTCACGCCGAAGGACGCGGAGAAGCGGTATCGCGAGAATTTCTACAAAGTGGCAGCGAACCCCTCACTGGACCTTTTCGCCGAATCGGGCACCCACAACCGTGTCTGGCACCGCTATGCTCTGCTGAAGATCGCCCGCATGGTGGCGGAGGAGGACGGCAAGCGGATTGATCCACGGGTGGAGGAGTACACCGACTACCACGAGAAGCTCATTGGCGAGGTCGGCGATTCGGACGATGCCTCCGCCGGCTATCACTGGGTATTTTTCGATGCGGCGGCGGGCCTGTACTTCCACACGGGTGACTGGGAAGCCTTTCTGAAGAACAAAGGGTTCCAGAAGACGCTGTCACGATACGTTGAGATGGTCGGCCCGAGTGGAGCGTGTCCACCTTTCGCTTCGTGCTCGGGATGGCCCGAGGTCGGGGCGTCGATGTGGGCCTACGAGTGGATGGCGAAGCTTACCAGGGATGGGCGATATCGCTGGGCCAGCCATCGCATCGCCGAGTACTATTACAACCATCTCGACTACCGGGCCAACCAATACCACTTGCCGTACGATACCGCTCGCAACAACTTTGTGATGGCTTACCTGCTCGCGGAGGATTCAGTCCCTCCCCGTGAGCCACCTGCTCAGAGCCGGATCACGTGGCGACACCCGCTGGAGCCGGTGCCGCTGGAACGCCTGCGCGCCCGGCCCGGCACGAGTCCTATGCAGATGATCGACGGGAAATGGATTCCCGATAAAGTCGTGCTTAGCAGTGGCAATGACGCGCAGAGCCTGTGGGGATTAGTTGAATTGCTGCCCACAGCAGGTCATGGAGGTGAAGTGCCGGGAAACCTCATCACCCTGATGCAGCACGACTCCGCTCTCCTTGCCGGTCAGGGCTACTACGAGAACACACCGAACTACCAGAACCTTCTATGGATTGAGGACCTGGACGGTCTGGCCGCGGACCCCCGGCCCATGAAAACCGAAGTCCCGATTTTCGTCGAGGATCCGGCCTTTACTTTCGTGCGACTCCGGACGACAGCGTATCAGCACCTGCCCGTTACTTACACCAGGGACATCTTCTTCTACAAGAACGGCTTCATGGTAGTGAAAGACCGGGCCCTATTCGACACCGCGATGAAGGTTCGTCTCGGGCCTTGCATCCAAACGCGCAATCTCGGTCCCCAATGCGGTGAGAACTGGTTCAACGCCTACTACGATGACTTGTGGTACACGGGCCTCGGCCTGGGGCGAGGCGTGCAAGCGATCCGCAATCCGGCGTGGGACTTGATGGTCTACTTCACGAAACGACCCGACCGCAAGCAGACGGTGGTGGACCGCTACCTGGAAAACCCCTACCGCAACTCACCGATCCAGGTCCGACAGGTCTGGTCCGGCATGGTGCGAGCCGGGCAGGAGATCACGTTCACTTCGGTGCTGTTTCCCCACTCTCCAACCATGACGCCGAAGGATCTGCTCGACCCACCGGCTGATTCAAAGGATCCGAAACGTATCGAAGTCGTGCAGGACGATGACAGCGTAACGGTGGTGAAAGCGGTCACAGAAATGGATCCCCTGAATAAAATCCGGTACGAGACCTGGGTGATGCTCAACAACACCGGGAACCTTGTGAAAGCCGGGCCCCTGGAAAGCGATGGATTAGTCGCAGTCGTCGGTCACAACTACGATGGCAGCCTCCAGCACAGAGTCGTGGTCGGCGGAACGTCGCTGAACTACCGCAACGCCAACGAATCAAATCTGGCGCGGAAGCTGCAAGTCACGCCGCTGGTGATGCCGGGGGATTTGATGAAGTGACGAGCAACCGGTGGGCCTTCACCATACCCTCATCACGACCGGTCTCTTCGGTAACGCGTCGTCGCTCAACCACAGGAGAGGGAAACGCTGTGTGCTGCCATAGGTGTCGAGGCCGCCTGACAGCATGAGCACCGTTTGTCGGCGAGGTTCGGCGCCATCGTTGTCCACGACCGCGACGTTGAGGCCAACGTGTCTGGGTGTAGTCGAACCTCCGTTCCGGAGAAACGCATTGTCGAGGGTAACCACGAATCGGTACCCGCCGATGTTGGTCTCCGCACGGTTCGGGTACGAAACCTCAATCGCATTTTTCATGGCGCCATCGATCCGCTGAAGCTTCGCTGGATTCCCGCTGGCGACAGAGGGGAAACCCCACAACTCCCACCGTCCCTCACGCTTGCGTGGGCTTGCCGGGGCGAAGGATTCGTACTGAGGAGGAGTGACGCGAAGGACGTAAACTCCTCTCCCCCACCACGGCGTGCCCTGGGCTTCTTCGGGTCGCAAGTCCCACAGCATCTCCACACAATCGCAGCTAACATCCTGGTCCGAGTACGAGGCCGTAAGAACTCGGTCGTCCGTCACCGAGCAGTCAATGGCGATCCCGTCCCCTTTCCCCCGCAGGCTCACCTGGGCGGCGAGGTCCTCCTCAGAGGTGCGGTGGCTTCGCCCCACCGCGATGTGACCGCGACCGAGGTGGGCGCTCCAAAGGTGATCCTCCTGCGACGACGGAATGACAGGGCTGATCGTTACCTCCGCTTGGTCCGAGTCGTACCCTCCGCGGCCCGGCGACGTTGCGCCCAGACGAACGATCCCCTGGCTACTGCGCGGCAGAGGAGAGAACGAAGTGGAGGTTGATCTGCTCTGGTGTCCTCGCAGCAAAACATCGTGTAGGGACAACAGGCGACGCCATTGTGGATCTTCCCAAGTGACCCGAGTCTCCACGCTTACCACGTCTTGATTCACGATATTCCCTCTCACGGTGGGTTTCCCTGAGGCCTCAAGCACCCAGGCCCCTCGGTCAATTCTCGTCTGCACCTTGGGTCGTCGACCGATAGCGCCTTGCAGCGTCTCGATCAACTCCCGAGCCATCAGATTGTGAGAGTAGCCGTTGGGATGGAGAGTGAACAAAAGCATCCATGCGGTGTCCTGGAAAAACCCTCGATCATCGTGCGGGTTCTGCCTGAGGACCCTGTCAAAGTCGGCGCACGGGAGCTCCGACCGCTTGGCAAATTCTCTCGCAGCAAGGGCCATTCTGCGATCGGCTTCGGTGTCCCCAAACGGCGGAATGGCAAGAAGGATCGCAGCGTTTGTGTCCTCGCGGATCTGACTTACAAGGTCGGCCATCCCGGCCTGGTATTCTAACGGAGGGACTCTCAGGCCCACATCAGCCCCTCCGAACTGGAGCGTCACGAGGTCCGGCTGAAGGGGAATGAGTCGCTGGCGCAGGATCACCTCCTCCGCGTAATCAGCAGGGGAACCGAGAGCGCCGAGATTGTGGAAACCGATGGAGGCGTTTGGGTAGAGTTTGCCAAGAGCGTCCCGGAGCCGCTCGGCGTAGGACTCGCAATGGTGAGCAACACCGATCCCGTAGGCGAGAGAATCACCCATGCACGCGACGGTGACGCGCGTTTTCCCATTGAGCCTCCGGCCAAGCCGCGTGAATCGTTCCGGAGGAATCAGAGGGATCTCCAGGTTAGACTTCTGCAACAATCGCGGTGAAGTCGGAGGCGAAGGGGCGGCGAAGCTGCCGCGGACTATCGACAAAGTGAAACAAGTCAAAGCGCCATGGATCGTAGCAACCCAGACCCCCATACAGCGAAGTTTCATCGTTGAACCCCCGAGGTTTCGCTATGAGCATTGAACGTGGCAGGCAGCCACAGCCCGGTATGTTCACACGTTCCCTGGTAAAAAGCAAGAGGATTGACATTACACTGAAGCGCCGATATACTGCTTCCGACATGAACGATGCCACCGTCAAAGAGTTTATCCAGACCGTCGTAGACACCCAGATTAAGAAAGACCTCGTCGTTTTTTTGTACCAGAATCCGTGCATGGATGACTGTCGCGGACTGGCGGTGTGGGTCAATCAGGGGCCTGAAGCCATCGCCGGTGAGATCGATCATCTGGTCGTGGCCGGCATCTTGCGCAAGGATGGCGAAGGCGCGACAGCCATCTATTCCTACGACCCAAAACCTGAAGTGGCGGAGGTCGTCAGGGACTTTGTGCAGTTCTACAAACAAGAACGCGATGCCGTCCAGACGGAGCTTTCCAAGCTGCGTGAACAGGTGGATCGGCTGCGTCACGAAAGCTTGCGCGAAATCCAGCGGGAACAGAGCCGAACCAAGACGATCATCGCCAGCATGGCCGATGGCGTCATCGTGACCGATTATCAGGACACCGTGGTGCTCTATAATCCCGCGGCAGCGTCGCTCCTGGGATGGGACGATCGGTCCGCCCTCGGCAGGCCTTTGCAGGACTCCATCAAAGTGGACTCCCTGACCCCACTGGTCAGCAAGCTGCATGAGATTAAAGAACAGCCCTACACCCTCGTTTCCACCGAGCTGGTACTGAACGATCCCCGCTCTCTGACTGTCAAGGCAAATCTATCTCCTGTCCATGATGCAGACGGGGAGCGCATCGGGGCGGTTACGGTTCTCCGCGATGTCACTGAGTTCAAGGAGCTCGACAGAGCGAAGAACGATTTCATCTCCATGATCTCCCACGAGCTGCGCTCCCCTTTGACCTCGATCAAAGGGTTCCTCCTGTCGTTAATGCGCGGGCTCTTCGGGGAAGTTTCCCAGAAACAGATGGAGCCCTTGCAGATCATCCGTGACCAGAGCGACAGGTTGTTGAACCTCATCAACGATTTGCTGGAGATTTCACGAGGGGAGATGAAGCTCACCGAGCAAAAACTTGAGCCGACGGACCTCGGGGCGCTCCTCCGCCGGTGCGTGGATCTCGTCCAGGGCCAGGCTTCCGATAAGCAAATCGAGATTCATCAGGAGATTCCCGAATCCCTGCCGGCTATCGACGCGGACTGCGAGAATATGGAGAAAGTATTCAGCAATCTACTGAGCAATGCGGTGAAATACACTCCACCGGAAGGCGAGGTTTTCGTGGTCGTCCGGGATCTGGGAATGCACTTGCAGGTGTCTGTTGCCGATACCGGTTTCGGCATACCCGAAGAGAGTCTCCCCAGGGTTTTTGAGAAGTTCTACAGAGTCAAGAATGAAAAGACTCGTGAGATCATGGGCACCGGTCTGGGGCTGTCGATCGTGAAAAACATCGTCGACGATCACAATGGCACGGTGGAGGTGACCAGTCCCTACATTTCCAATCCGGAGGGGAAAAGCAGCGGAACGGCTTTCACCGTCACCTTGCCCCGAAGACAGGCCGTCGCTCAACAGTGACAAGGCGGGCCTGCCACCCGCGCTGATCGCAGGGGGTCAAGCGGTCAAAGCTCTGTGGAGAAGTACCACCATCACAACCGCCAAAGCCAGCTTCAAGACAATCCCGGCGAACCGCCCCAGCATGGCGCCAAGACCTGCGCGGACGGCGGCTTGTCGATCTTTGCCCTGCACAAGCTCGACAAGAACAACCCCCACAAATGCTCCGGCAAAAGCACCCATTACCGGCCCAATCATCACGCACACCACCGCACCGACCGGGCCCATCGTCAGACCGATAGCACCCAACAACGGCGCCACGTGAGACCCTGACAGAGCGCCGATCAGCCCACCCACCAGAGAAGCCACGATCCCCTTCTTCGAGGTGCCATACTTCTTCGCTCCCGCGGCGGACATTAGATTGTCTGCCACCTCCGCGACTATGGTGAGGGCGAGAAGCCCAAAGACCAGATTTCCGGAGATCCTTTCAAATCGGGTGAGCGCCCCATAGATCAGCGCATCAAGCCAGAGGATCACCGTTCCCGGAATCCCAAAAGGCAGGGACAGGAGCGCTATCGCGATGACGAAGTAGAAGACGATCAGCCCAACAGTTTCCATGTAAGCCTTATGGAAGGCACGCGGGGTCTTGTGACGCCGACTGCCTGCCCTCCTCCCGTCACACCGGTTCTTCTTTCCTGAAGTTCAAGCAGTAGTGGTGAAAAGTGTTGCTGACCCAGGCATTTCCCAACCCGTATGGAGCGAGCCGTTGGTTGTCCTGACACCAGATTTTCTCGTCCTTCAAAACAAAGAACCTCGACAGCTCTCTTCCCAGGTCCCAGGCCAAAGGGTACATCCTGCCGCCCTTCTTTATGTTCTTCACGATGACCGTCATGTACGCTTTGTTCCTGAGCTTCTGGTACACCAGTCGGTAAATCTCGCACAGCGCTTCGACGAACTCGTCATAGTCGTCAATGTTCCCAATATCGTCCGGAAGATCCGAGTAGTAAACATCCATCGCCGCAAGCTCCCTGCGCTTCTGCTGTGTCTCAAATCCCCTCATGCGGAGCATGTCCCAGTAAGGCGGACTGGTCACGCAGTAGTCGATCGGTGGCAGCCTGAGGCTGCGGAGGTTCCTGGCGTCCTCGACGATGATTCTCTGAGCAGGGACCTTTCCGCGGCTTTTCGGCAAGGTCTTTCTTTCCTCGTCCAGGATTTCCTCCGCAATCACCGCATACTTCGGGTTCAGCTCAATCCCGATCCCTCGTCTCTCCGCGCGCAAACAGGCAACCAGAGCGCTTCCGGTTCCAACCATCGGGTCGAAAACAGTTTGTCCCTTCTTGGTAAAAAACTCAATGAACTCCTGGATCAGTGTTTCAGGGAATTTTGCCGGGTGAACCACCACCGACTTGCGCCTCGGCGGCGGGTTGTGCACGAACCAGCTCTTCTGAAAGAGGAGCCATTCTTTGGAGGATAGGTCGTTGAGGCGATTGGGGCGCGGAGGCTTGAGAACCGATTGTGCTGCTTGCTGCATTGTGTGCTTCGTTCCTTTGCTGTGATGATGGTGTGATGATACATGAAGAGTGAAACGTGAGACGGCGACGCTTGAGGTCAAAGGACGGGCTGCGATTCACGAACCGCGCACCAGGTTTCAAGCCTCACCCGTAGCGGGCTATTACATATCCTTCTCCATTTCGTGCCTCTGAATCTGAAATCCGGCTTTCTGGTAAAGTCGGAGGGCGGCGGCGTTGCTCGAAGTCACGGTCAGGCGCAACTTGCGAAGGTGATGGAACCGGAAGAACGACTCAGCTTTCGCCATCATCATGTTCCCGATCCCTCGCTCCCGGAGTTCGGGGCGGACGTAGATGTTGTTGATGTAGCCATACCTTTCCCCAGTCCAGGTGCTGGAAAAGATGGCGACCCATAAGAAACCGACCACCTCCCCGTCGATTTCGACGACGAAAACTCCGTGGTTCCGGTCGTTGGTGGCGCGCCTGAGGTCATTGCGGAAAGCGGTCTCGAATCGCCGTGTCATAATGAAATCAGGGAAATTCAGAGAGAAGGTATCCTCCTGGAATGAATACACGACTTCCGCATCTCGGAACCAGTTAAAGCGCCGAAGTACGGGACAGGCTTTCTGCGCTCTCTCACTGCTCACCTCTAAGTCAAGGTCAGATGCGCCCCGATAGAGGCCGACCCCTCCGGCGCGAGAGTCCGCGACCACAAGTTCCGGAAGGGATAACGACTGAGCTTTCAGTCCTGCCATCGTCATAGAGGACCTGGCTGAGAACAACTGTGCGGCGCAGGCCCTCAAACGAGGCCACGGATTCATCATATTAAGACCCCAACCCATGTTCGAAGCGATCTTCCCCGAACACCTCCGCCCTAAACCTGAGGATTTCTGCTCCTTCTTTCCATGCGTCAGGA
>JACQGJ010000210.1 GCA_016199605.1 Armatimonadota bacterium
TCGGATGAGGCGACTGCTCTTCGCTGCCTGCAAGCCGGAGCAGCCGACTACGTCCCCAAAGAGCACCTCGTCAGGATCGCTCCGGCGGTTACAGGGGCCCTCGAGAAGAGAAAAGCCGGCGAGAAGCTGCGCCAGAGCGAAGAACACTTCCGCTCCCTGATCGAGAACGCCCTGGACATCATTTCGGTTTTGGAGGTCGATGGAACGGTTCGCTACGTCAGTCCCTCGGCAGAGAGGATTCTCGGCTATCGACCTGAGGAGTTGCTCGGGAAGAACGTTTCCGACCTCGTCCACCCGGGCGATCTCCGAAAGGTAAAGGAGGTTCTCATGGAAGGAATCCGAAATCCGGGAACGACAGGGTCCGTCGAGTTCCGAGTCCGCACCACGGAGGGCGGCTGGAGCCACCAGGAAGCTCTCGGAAGAGCCGGCGTCGATGAAGCGGGCGCCACGATCGTCGTCATCAATTCCCGCGACGTCACCGAGCGAAAGCAGGCCGAGGAGTCCCTGCGAGCGTCGAAGGAATACGCCACGAGCCTCATCGAAAGCTCCCTCGACATGATCATCGCGGTCGACCGTGACCGCAAGATCATCGAGTTCAACCGGGCGGCGCAGGAAGCCTTCGGATATCTGCCGGAGGAGGTCCTCGGCAAGTCCGTTGACCTCCTGTATGCCGACCCGGAAGAAGGGCGGCACGTTCACCTCACCACCGTTGAGAGTGGCCGTTGCGTTCAGGAGATTCGCAACCTGCGGAAGAACGGCGAGGTGTTTCCGACCTTGCTCGCCGCCTCCGTACTGCGAAACTCCGAAGGCGAGGTCGTGGGCGTCATGGGAATCTCCCGGGATGTCACGGAGCAGAGGTCCCTCGAGCGCCAGTTGCTGCACTCCCAGAAGATGCAGAGTATCGGGACCCTGGCCGGAGGCATCGCCCATGACTTCAACAACCTGTTGACCGGGATCATCGGCTATGCGGAACTGGCCCGGGGCGAGGTGGAGCCTGGGAAGGAGCCACATCAATACCTCAACATCATCGTGGAACAGGGGATGAGGGCAGCCTCGCTGGTCTCGCAGCTCCTGCAGTTCAGCCGTCAGGAGAAGACCGAGCGCCGACCGTTGGAGTTGACGCCCCTCGTCAAGGAAACCGTCGAGATCCTCCAGCGCACCCTCCCGGAGTCCCTCACGATCCGGCTTGAAGCGCCGCAGGGAATCGCGCCGGTCAAGGGAGACCCCGCGCAGGTGCAGCAGGTGATCCTCAACCTGTGCGTCAACGCCAGTCACGCAATGCCCGAGGGCGGCGACCTGGACCTGGGTCTCGAGAACGTCCTTCTCGATGACGCCTACTGTCGCCGGTATCCTTTCGCCCGATCCGGCAGTTACGTGTGCCTGTCGGTCCGCGACACCGGCGTGGGAATGCCCCCCGAAGTCCAGGAGCGGATTTTCGAGCCGTTCTTTACGACCAAGGAGCTTGGTCAGGGGACGGGCCTCGGCTTGGCCATGGTCTACGGAATCGCCAAGTCGCATGAAGGACACATTACCGTTGAAAGCGAGGTGAACAAAGGAAGCACGTTCCGAGTGTATCTGCCGACGGTGGAAGGACCGTCGCCCCAGCCGTCCAACGGGACCTCCCCGCTTCCCCGGGGCAGCGAGACCCTCCTGCTGGTTGAAGACGATCCCTCAGTCCTTCAGGTGGGAAAGGCGCTGCTGCAGAACCTGGGGTACACCGTCCTGACTGCCGTTGACGGCGAAGAGGCGCTGGAAGTCTACCGCCACTTCGGGAAAGATGTCGCGCTGGTTCTGACCGACCTGGTCATGCCCCGAATGAGTGGGGACAGGATGTGTGAAGTCCTGATCCGTATCGACCCGGAGGTGAAAGTCGTGGTGATGAGCGGGCACAGTCGCCCGGAAGGCCCCGGCGATCTGAAAATCCCCGGCATGAAAGCCTGGATGGAAAAGCCCCTCACAATGAACGTATTGGCCCACACCGTGCGCGACGCGCTGGAGGAGTAAACTTTTGCGAATAGCCGCGCCGTGCGGTGGAAACATCCTGTCCGCATCACGGTGCGTGCCGTTCGTGTCGTGGAACCGAGTTTCAGGAGGTGTCATTCATGTCACAACCCCAACCGCGTATACCTGACAAGTGCAAGCGATGCCAGTCGTTCCCTCGACTGGCGGAAGCATTGCTATTCCAGAGGGAGATTGATCCAACGGTCCAATCTGAGGAACCCGATCCACCTATCCGATGCAACCTCACCTCCAAAGAGAGGGAGGTGCTGCGCCTTCTGAGCGAGGGCGAGACGCAGAATGCCATCGCCTCAAACCTGGGTTGTTCCCTCTCCAACATAAAACGCTACTGCCACTCCATTTACGAGAAGCTGGAAGTAACGTGTGCCCGACACGCCGTTTCTGAAAGCTACAAAAGGAAGCTGATTCAGTGAGTGCTCTTTCTGACTCCATTCGCGACCCGTCGCGGTGGTCCGTCGGTCGGCTGAACAACCTGGCCGAAAGTATACCCCCGACCTGTACTTTTGGCCACTTGCAGTTATCGTAGCGCAAAGTTAAAGTTAATTCCACAAACTCGTGAGGGAGGTGTAAGATGTCGGTTGTTCGTAGAAGCCGGTCACCCTTAGTGTGCCTCGCGGCGCTGTTGGCAGTTGTGTTTCTGCCGATGCCGGCGAAGGCGAAATGTGTTGGGTGCGGTCTGTCTGTCGGATGTTCAGCGACGGGGTCAACATGCTGTATCTGTTGTGGCTCCATACACAGCGAGGTGAGTTGTTGTCCCCCGGGGACCACCGCGAACTGTAGTATTACCCTGGGCTGGGCAAGTTGCACTTGCGCTCCCGCACCTTAGGGAAGCGCACAGGAAGCACGCAGAGCGGCGCCATGCAGAGTTCTGCGCTCTGCGTGCATCTTCCTCTCCACAAGGAGGTAGCGATGAAGAAGTTTCGATCTCGGACTCTCACGGTCTTTCTGTTCGCCCTTCCCTTCGCGATCCTTCTTCGAATCTGGTTTCAGCGCGAAGGGCTGGCCAAGATCGCTCTCCTGCGAGTCGCGAGGGGAACGAGTATTGCCGAGCAGGTCCGGGGGAGGAGCCATGGTACGGCAGTAAAGCTGTGGCACGCTCTGCCTTACAGCGCTTTATCAAAGTCTGATTCTTTCTGGCGAGAATGGTCACAGCTTAGGGCGAAGTTCCAGACAAATATTACTCCCGAGCAACATCGCCAACTTCTTAAAGACGCTCTTCTCATACTGCTGATGAATGCCAGCGGCCAGACAGCGAACATTTACAGGGGTTATGTCTCTGCAAGACAACCGACATGCGTCATTCCGGACTCCGAACTACGCCAGTGGGCTCGAGAATTGGGTATGGAGGCCCACAGCGAACCAGTTGAGATTGCCGCTGCTGTAATCAGGAGTTTTGTGAAGAAACCGCAACTCCGCGCAGTGTGCATCCCCGCGAGCGCTGTGACATACGAATCATTCAGTTCTTCAAAGGCGCCTTACGCCCCCATTACCAAAGGCTCAGTCTTTGGTAATGCTGAAAAGGTAGGCACGACCCATCGGATGTTTGCATTTGCGGACGAATTCTCAGAACATTACAGCCGGGGAGAGCCTGTGAACGTGGCGGAAATGATTCTCTACCTTCGAGTGCACGATGTTGATGCGGGTCCTTTCATTCTGAGGATGTGGTGGTGCGCTGGGGCGTCTGAATGGCGCCCCCTGGAACTAGTCTCTGGAACTGATAGTTCGAAAACGATATGCTTCTTGCCCTGATTGGGAGGGAACCAGCGATGCGGCGGAGGGTAGTCGGCGTCTCAGTAGTGGTGGCCACCATATTGGCATTTGCTCTTATTCCTCTGCGGGCGAGAGCTCAAAACCGTATTCCCCCGCCGCTGGTCTCGGTTTCCCCGACGGACATGGGCACCGTCTTCACCCCTGATTCACTGCCTTTTCCCGTGACCATTCAGAATACGGGCAACAGAGCGCTTCAAGTCTTAAGAGCTGCAACGTCGTGTGGATGCACGACCCTCGCTGGCAATAATCGCTTCTTGGTGACTCCGTTCGGACAGCATACAGTGGTTCTCGTTTATGACAGTTCTGGAAGGCGGGGGCAGCAGCAACTTGTCCTGAAGCTGTTTGTAGCGGGGTACAAGTTACCCACGGACATCCCTCTAACGGTCAATGTAGTGTCGCAATACCCGGACGAGATAAACATTGCAGCGATGCGCGCCGATCGGATTGTGGAAACGCACGCAACCATTCTTCATCGGCCGGGTCATCCTGTCGCCATTCATCGCGCCGTCTACGATGGAAACATGCTTCGAGTAGCTTTTGAACCAACGACGGATGGAGACGTTCTGCTCCGCTTGTGGCCGGTTGTGAAGAAAACTCGCGAGAGGTTCTTCACGAGATTGGTGCTATGGACGAACGACCCCATGGAGTCCAGAAAAGAGATACGGGTCAGCGGCCAAGTGCTACCAGAAATCCTCGCCACCCCGGGGTCCATTTCGCTGAACATTCTGCGACCGAGTGAAGGAGTCAGGAAACAGTTACGCGTCTGGTCACCGTACGAGCGCAAGTTCCACATTCGAGCGATCAAGACAGGGACCGAAACGGTTGTGGCACACTACGATAGGAACAGATTCGCGACCTCACATCCAATCACGGTTAGAGTAGAGTGTGCCCAGCGAAAGGAACGCAGTCTGGACATCCCGATCCAAATCTTCACGGACATTCCAACCAACCAGAACTTGACGGTGCGGTTGTACGGAATGGTGAAGCCATAAGCTAAGCGTAAAGTCAAATGGCCTGCGCGCAAGATGCTGCGCGGATTATTCAACAATGCGGTGACTCCAGGATGCCGAGGGCCAAGCTTTTGGTGATGCCCTCAAAGGTGTGTGAACGAGCCGTGAGAGCGAGGATCAACGAGCAGTCAGACTCACTGGATTTGCCCCGCGATGGCCGGCATTCGCTACGGATGGAACGCGGTTGCCTCGTTTTGTTGTGGCTGGCAATGGTCAGTTACGTGGTTTTGTTTCTTCGTCAATCTTTGAATCTGTTGCACCATTTTGGGCTGACGGCTTTCGACCTGGGCATCTACGACCAAGCGGCGTGGCTTATCAGCCGGTTCCATACCCCGTTTGTCACCGTGCGGGGAATGAACATCTTTGCCGACCATTTCGCCCCTATCCTGTGCCTCCTCGCGCCTCTCTACTGGATATGGGACAGCCCGAAGGCGATCCTTGTGGCGCAGACCGTCGCGCTCGCCCTGGGTGCGGCACCGGTGTATGCTCTGACCCGCCGCCGCATGGATTCGGCGCCCCTGGCATTGCTCTTCTCCCTCGCCTATCTTTGCTACCCGCCAATGCAGTGGAGCAACACCTTCGACTTTCACCCGGATGTGTTCGCTACACCATTACTGCTCGCCGCGTTCTACCTCCTGGCCTGCGGACGTTGGCGCCTTTACTTCCTCATGCTCACATTAGCCGCGATGAGCAAAGAGACAGCCGGACTCACCATTGCGCTCCTGGGAATGTATGCGCTAAGATTGAACCGGCGGATTGGCTGGATGACGATCGGTTTGGGGGTTTTCTCCCTCGCCCTTGCGCTCGGAGTTATTCGGAAGTTGAACCATGGCACGCCTTCACCCTATTTCTGGCTCTATTCCGGCTACGGCAACAGTCCTGGAGAGATCATCAGTACGATGGTCCGACATCCCGGTGCTTTTCTGACGAGCCTCGACACCCAAGAGAACAGACAGTATTTCTTCGAGCTGCTCCAGCCTGTGCTCTTCCTCCCATTGCTGGCACCGGAGGTGTTGCTTCTGGCGAGCCCAGCCATACTCTCGAACCTTATGAGCAACCGGTTCTACATGCATCAAATCTACTATCAATACACGTCGCTTATCACGCCGTTCGTCACCATCGCTGCCATGATCGGATTCGAGCGGCTAAGGCGCTGGGGCAATCCCGTGAACACCACGATACTAACGTTCTACCTGATGGCCAGCATAGCCTCGGGGCTTCGCCTCAGTCCCTTCTTTCGCTCCGAGTGGCCGTTGTCGCAACCCCTGCCATCGTCGGAATCCCGTGAGGCGGAACGAATTCTTCGCCTCGTGCCCGCGAGCGCCACCGTCTCCGCGCAGGCTTCGGTCGTGCCTCATCTGAGTCATCGCCGACAGATATATCTGTTCCCCAATCCCTTTTACCGCGTCTCTTGGGGCGGCACGGTCGCAGCCCTTAAGCAGCAAATGGGGACCGGGTACCCGCCTCACAACCAGAACCAGATGGCGCGGGCCATCGCTTCATCAACCATCGAATACGTCGCGCTTCAACCCAGGGGCGCGATTTTTCCACTAACCCCCGAAAAGAACCGCACGCTCTCCATCGACTTGCTGCGCCACCAAGCTTACGGGATCGTCGCAATCGGCGAGAATATCATCCTGCTGCGACGCGGCGCGGACCGCCGCCGCGGTTTTCATTTACTGGCGAAGCAAACTGGCGTTCCAATTGCGTCCGAGCGTGACATCGCGCAAGCTTTCCGGGTTATGGCAGGGCTGACACCCCCTCGCAGTGCAGCCTCCGAAGCGCCTCGAAGGCAGGCACGCCCGAGGTGAGAGATCTATGCACTGCTGACCGAAGTAACAGAGGCATGACCCTGATTGAGACGCTTATCGTGATAACGATCCTCGGGATTTTAGCCGAACTGCTTCTCCCGGTCTTCCGAAATGCGCGGGAAAAGGCCCGCTCTGCAGCCTGCCAGAGCAATCTGAAACAACTCGGGACAGCTTTTCAAATGTACCTCAGTGACTGGGACGATCAATACCCGGGAGCAGCGCCCTTGAACCCGGAGGATATGAACCCCGGCTGGACCCGCTGGGGTCAATGGGTTTATGTCCCAGACAAACCGCCAAACAACCTGCCGATCGACGTGACTCTGGGCGCGCTCTATCCCTATGTGAAAAATGAACAGGTTTATCTGTGCCCTTCCGCCTATTACAACCGATCGAAGCGTCTGTCTTACTCGATGAACCTCAACCTGACGTTCGCCTGGGAAGGGAAGATTGGCGATTCTTCAAGTACGATCTTGCTGATTGATGAGAGCAAAGACCTGAACGATGGGTGGTTTTCTCCCGGATGCCCTTACGGCGCTCCCGGTACGGACATGGCTACCGTGATCCACAACAGCGGGAGCAATTACCTCTTCTGCGACGGTCATGTCAAGTGGGTCAAGCCAGGATCGCCGCTGGTCGATACCTGCCTACAACCCGGGCCGTTTTATCCGTGAGCCGAAGGGTTCCGTGTGATAAGAGTAGCGTTGCGCCTCGTCGCGGACGTGGGGCAAGCCCTTGGCCCGCAAGAGACAAAAGATAAAACGGGCGGCCGCGTCACGCTGACGGTGAAAGGCAAGAAGGTGGAACTGCTGGTCGGACGTTCCGCAGCCATCATCAATGGGCGGGAGAGCACA
>JACQGJ010000228.1 GCA_016199605.1 Armatimonadota bacterium
AATTGGATGGGTGACTCTGCAGAACTGGGAGTTCATGCAGAAGAATCGGGTTCAGGATGATGTGAATCTGATGGTGGACTATGGCCGGGAGCGGCAGCCAGAGCACGAACAACACAAGCAGCCCTGGGCCGACGCTGGCAAGCAGTGGCTGGTGATGTGCAAGGTGCCGGGGTTCACCACCGACAAGTCGGTCACGCTGCAGGATAGCCATAAGTACTGGTCTGAGGTGTTGGCGCAGAATCCAAAGGTGACAGGTTTCCTGGCAGATGAGATTGCCGCGGCCCAGCCCGGGTACGAGACAAGTTTTCCGGTGTGGGCTGAAGCCATTCGGAAGCTGAAAAAGGAACATCCGGACAGAAACGCGTATCTCTACTGCTGCGGTCCCATTCTCACTGAAGCCGAAGCTGAATCATTGCGCCCTGTCATCGACGCGCTCAAGGACACCGGTGGCAAACTGGTGCTGGAGGCTTATCTCACCGAGAAGCCGACTTTGGAGGCGGCCCTGGGGCATATCAAGGCGAGGCTTCATGACGAGACGCCCGTTCTGCAAAAGGTCTATCCGGATTTCGCCCGCAACACGGTGTTGGCTGTCGGGGCCTTTGATCGATTCGGCCCCGAGCTCAATGCCTGCCCCCACACTGACTTTCGCGTCTTCCTTGACATGCAGCTCCAACTCGTGGCGACCGATCCAGGGTGGCGGAACCTGTACGGACTCCAGCCCTACCTGACCTATCACATGACCGAAGAAACTCAACGATGGTTCAGCAAACTTCTGCGCCATTACTGCATCGAGGGGAAGACCGAGTTGCTGTCGAAGGAGTACGGCTGGAAGTACATGCTCGACCACCTCCAGAGTCCCGATTTCGAGCAAGGGACCTATGGCTACTGGAAGTTGTCGGATGAGGCGAGCATGAAGCACAAGATCCTGTCAGGCTTGCCCTACATGCAGGGCAGATACGACGTGGACACCCACGAGAACCTCCTCCAGGGGAGCAGCTTCCTGTGGACGAAAAGGAAAGCCGACGCGCCGAACGTCTTCTCACAGGAAGTGAGGAACCTCCAGCCGGGGAAGTGCTATTCGGTCAAGATGTGGGTTGGGGACTACAATGACCTCATAGCGAAACAGACCGTCACAAGTTCAATCACCATCGAGAACGCGGAACTCCTACCCGGGAAGAACGTAACTTGGTCCTACGGCATCGGCGTTATCAACGGCGAATACTTCACACACTATTACCGGGTGTTTCGAGCCAGGGATCGCACGGCAAAACTTCTCGTATCCGACTGGGCGGACGAGAAGAATCCCGGCGGCCCGATCGGGCAGGAGCTAATGTACAATTTCGTTGAAATCCAGCCGTACCTGGAGGAGGATTGAATACCTTGAAGGCCGCCCGATTCCATGCTCCTTTCGACGTCAGAATTGAAGAGGTAGACTATCCTATCCCTGCCGAGGATGAAGTTGTCCTGAAGGTCATCCGCGCGTCGATATGCAACGGGTCCGATGGAGCGCTTTACTCCGGCCGCCGTAAGCGTGAGATCGCGTATCCGTGGATGAAACTGCCCTGGCCGCAGGGACACGAGTGCGCTGGCGAGATCGTGGAGGTCGGCAAAGCTGTGGGGGATTTCAAGATAGGCGATCATGTCGCCTGTCTGAAGTATGGCGGCGCTTTCGCCGAGTACCAGTGCTCAAACGTTGATCAGCTCGTTCCCATGCCCGCAGGAATGCCCTACGACCATGCGACCTTCATCGAACCGCTCTACTGTACTTATGCCTACACCGGTCATGTCCGGGAGGGCGATGCCGTGGTCGTATGCGGCCTGGGGCCGTCAGGCAATCTGCTGCTGCAGGAATCGGGAGCCGTGGGGGCCCAAAAGGTTTGCGCTGTGGATATGCACTCCCTCCGGTTGGAGAAGGCGAAAGACGCGGGCGCCGACGTGTGCATCAACGCCTCGGCGGGCGATCCCGAAACAGAAATCAGAGAAATGTTCGGCCCTGCCGACGTCTTCATCGATGCGACGGGCTTCGATGTTTATGACCTCGCAGTGCGAGTCTTGCGACCCGAGGGGCGGCTGGTGATGTATGGTGTGGCAGATTCAGGTGTGCGCTACGACGGCACGCGAGCCTTCTTCAAGAAGATACGGTTCTGCACCGACTACAAGACCGACAAGAAGGCCACCACTTTCGAGGCCATGCGTTATGTGGAAACCGGCGCAATCCGTCTCGACGTGTTTACGACCCATCACTTCTCACTTGACCAGGTGCCACAGGCATTGCAGCTTGTGGTGGAACACCCCGATCAGATTGTGGGCGCGGTGATTGACGTGGGTTGAGAAAGTCCGCGATTTCGACCGCCCTGATGGGGGACCCACGGATGGTATACTGGCGCCGACGTATGGCAGACAGGCCGTTCGAGTGCGCCAGGCATGGGACGAGGACAGAACAAGCGAGTATCCACAATGCGAGTGATCTCAGCCGACTCATTTTCTCACCACAGAGGATTGGTAGAGGGGGTCAAGTCCTCATTGTTCATTCAGGTGGCGCGGATACCCACCGCAGTCTTGCACACAGGGTTACCTCGCAGCCCACTCAGAATTCGAATCTTCCGCCGAAGTATGCTTCCACCCGGTCGCAGCAATCAGTCCGGAGGCGAAACGCGAAGTCACCTCCTGTCCGCACCAGTGCAGTCGATGGTCACTCCCTCGGCTTGAGGAACGAAATCGACTTGACCCTGATGAAGTCCCCTGCTTTGCCCACCGCCACCGGGTCGAACCGTAAGCCGGTAATCGCGCCGCGATACTCGGGTGAGGATCCCAGATCGACCGCATAAGTGTGGAAGTTGCCGTCAGGCACGAGGTCAAACTTCATGCTCTTTGCCTCCGAGAATACAGGATCGTCATGGCGCTTCCAGAACACTTGTCCCTGTGTCTCATCGGTATGGTAGGCGGCTTCGATGTATAATCGCGATGGACCAAAATCCCCTCCTTTGGGTCTTTCCGCAGGGGGTGTGACAACGTTGGGGTCTCCGCCTTCACGAGTGTCGGTCTTCGGGGAGTCCTCGGCCAGCCAGAACCCAGAGGGACCGATCAACTGCGGGTCGTTCCCTTCCAGCAAAACTCTCAACTCCCCTCGGATCGGCCACCCTGTATCAATGGCGTTGACGTAGTGCCAGTGCTGCCGATCTTTCTCGAACCGGTAACTCGGTCGCGAAGGTTTGGGGGAATGGTCATAGACGTAGCGGCGGATCTCTTCGAGGCTGCCGGGAATCAGAACGTAGTTGTATTCGGACTCGATGTTGTAATCGAGAATCTCGGTGTGCAGTGGAGCAATATAACCAGTCGGGGCGTCCTTAGGTCCTCCCGCTCCAGGCTTCCCGGCGAATCCACCAATAAAGGAGAAAGTGCCCGGCTCCCAAAGGCCGAGGCCACGGTCTTCGGTGTTCACCAGTGCCGCCCAGTTCTCCGTTGCTAACCAACCCGACCAGGGGAACTTCGCCGGAATTGTGGTCGGGGCCTCTCCGGTGAAAGGCCTCTCGCCCGTATAGGTCATCAGCCGATACCACGGCCCGTTGGTGTAGATGGCTGGAAGCTCCTGATCTCGGCCGCTATACTGGGTCTCATCCGTTCGAGCGTTGTTCAGGCGCGACCGCACACGAGCTGTCTTACCGTCAAGAGTAATCCAGCACTCGAAAGTACACTCTCCCGGCTCGTTGTTCAGCGGCCACTGCATGGGGATACATTTCACGTAGAGCGTCTTGCCATCGTTGCGATGGTCGATCACTTTCGACTTGTTGCCGTAGCAGTCGCCCGACTGAATGGGATTCCACCCCAGCCCCGCCCAAACCTGGCTGGGTTGCTTTCCGTTGGGCGCAAAGGGGACGGGCCCGGAGTAATGCGACATCTGAATCTGCCGGCCCCAGTCGTGACTGTTGATAAGGTTGAGTTGGCCCTTGGACTCGGACAGATACGTGATGGCCCCGCCCAAATCCAAATTCACCCCGATTCGGATAGAGCCATTGTCGAGGTAGCTCATTTGAACCTCCTTGCCGTTCGCCTGATCAGCCGCACTCAAGCTGCTGTATGCTGAAATCGCATGAACGATAACGACGAGAATCCTCAAACGACATATACTCGTTAAGGAGGAGAATCCCCTGTTGTGAGACAGTTGGACGCCTGCCCGCAGGGCAGGAG
>JACQGJ010000194.1 GCA_016199605.1 Armatimonadota bacterium
CGCTACAGCAATGCGGTAGCAGCAGCCGTCTTAGCCCCCCAATCTTCTTCACCAGCCAGATGAACTGGCAGGGGTCGAGGGCAACCCATCACAGCGATATACTAGCCCTTAATCTCAATCACCGGCGAGATAAACTCACCGGGGTCTTATGATACAATTCCCGTGCTCCTGATGCTGTTCCTTTAACATGACGAGGAAAGAAAGGAAATACTACCCACTATGAAGAAACAACCCATCCCCCGATTCCGTTCCGAAGATGATGAGCGTGAGTTCTGGGCGACCCACGATGCGACAGAATTCCTCGACTTGACAGGTGCGCAATCCATCCTCTTTCCCAATCTGAAACCCTCCGTCAAGACGATCTCGTTACGACTTCCGGAATCCTTGTTGGATTCGTTAAAAGTCGTCGCGCACAGGCGAGATGTGCCTTATCAATCTCTCATCAAGATTATCCTTGCTGATGCTGTCGAACGAGAGCTGAATACCACGAAAGCAGTTCCGTGAGGAGTTCTGCTTACCTCTCGCCCGGCGCCGTTTCGCCAGTGACCTTTGCTTGCTGAATCTGAACATCTTCCCCGGACGGTCAGGACCTCATGGACCGGTCCGCCCGTCGACCAAGCTACCGGCGCAGAGAAGATCCAACTCCATGAAACACGCAACACATCTCTGCGCCCTCACCTCGCTCATCACCACCGCCGTTCTCGGCAAGGGGCTACCCATCGCCGTGAACGGCCAGGCACGGGTGGTCATCGCCCTCGGCGCGAATCCCATTCCGGCAGAGCAGACGGCAGCGAAGGACCTTGGGGAGTATCTGCAGAAGGTTACCGGGGGCGCCTTCCCGCAAATCGCGGAGTCGGAGGTTTCCCCCGGAGTCAGAGCGATCTATGTCGGTCAGACTGCCTTCGCCGCGCAACATGGCGTTGCCTTCGCAATGCTCGGTCGTGAGGAATCCGTTCTCAGGACCGTCTCCGGAAACCTGATGCTCACCGGCGGCCGGCCGCGGGGAACCTTATATGCGGTCTACGAGTTCCTCGAGAACGTGGTTGGTGTGCGCTGGTACACGGCGTGGTCGGAGAAGGTGTCCCACCGGCCCACGCTGCAAGTCCCGGCACTCGACAAACGTATCAAGCCCTACTTCATCTATCGGGACGCCTACACCTACCTCACCGACGTTCGCATGTACGCCGACCACGCTGGATGGCTGCGGTGGCTCTCTCACTGCCGTGCAACGATTCCCTACTATGCGGGGGATGAGGAATTGCTCGTCTCGCTGGGGGCGGAGCAAACCTTCGGGGGGCGAATTGGTGGCGGGCACGGCTTCGCGCCGTACCTCCCCGTTGACAAGTACTTCGAGGACCATCCTGAGTATTACTCCATGCGCAACGGCAAGCGAGTGCCGTCCAACGGCCTCGACGGCAACCATGCCTGCCTGAGGAATCCGGACGTGCTGCGCGTCATCATCGAGGGTGTGAGGGAAGATATACGGAAAGACCCGGACGCTCTCTGCTACACGGTGGCCGTCAACGATGGCGGCTGCCAGACAATCTGCGACTGCACCGAATGCCGCAAGATCGCGGAGCAATACGGCGCGACGGCCGAGCCACGCACCGATACCGGACTCCTGGCCTGGTTCGTCAATCAGGTCGCTGATGCCATCAAGGTGGACTATCCCGACAAGTACCTCCGCACGCTGGTCTACGGTCCCGCGTGCAGCCTGCCGAAAGGAATCCGGTTCCGGGATAATGTCGTCGTTCAACTCTGCGGCGCGGCTTCTGCCGAGTGGTCGGCCGTCGCAAGAAATCTGTGGATCTGGCAATACACCAACCAGAATCGCCGCGGCAACTACGTCCGTCCGTACCTCTGGACCGTAGATGGGGAGCTTAAGTCCTACCAGAAGCTGGGCACGATCACCGGCATGTTCCAGGAGAACGAGTTCGTCCCCGGCAACGATGCCCTCCCCTACCAGTTCTATGAAATGAACCTGTGGGTGTTCTTCCACCAGTGTCAGGATCCGGGACTTGACTTGAAGACTCTGGCGAACGACTACCTCGATGGCTATTACGGGAAGGCAGCCCCGGCGCTGCGCGCTTACCTGAACCTCGTGGAAGTCCGACGTGCGCTGTATCCGTACCAGTTGTGTGACTACACCTTCGCCAGCAAAGCGCAGCACTGCTTTGCCCGGGCCGAGGATGCGGTTAAAGGTAGCCCGGAGCTATTGGCGCGAGTGAAGGACGCTCGCCTGCAACTCGACTTAACGATGATGTCCCTGCGGAACACCCTCATCGGCGCTTACCTCCGAACGCCGCGGGCTTCGCTCGACCGGTATCCCTACCCCCGGTCCCGACTGCAGGCACGCGCCCTCGAAACGTTACACACCACGAAGCATCCCCTGCTCCTGACCAAGGCCCCCAACTACGAGATGGACGAGAAAGGGAATAGCCGCGTGACCTTTCCCTCGATTCCCTCGCGGGTGGAGTCGTTGGTCGAGGAAATGTGCAAAGGCAAGGAGCATGTCCCGCTGCCGCCGCAGTTCCACGACCTTCCCCCCGACAGTGTCTTCGATTGGACGGCCTCGATGTTCGGCATCAACCCCTATGGCGGCTCCTCGAACTCTACGGACAAGATGCAGGTGGATGACGACGCAGCGGACGGCACGGCTTACGTGCGCCTGAGCGCCGAGGAGCTACCGATGCCCATCGGGATATGGAACAACGAGACCCTGACGGACCCCGAGTTCGAGAAGAGCAAGCTGGAGTTCCTGAAGCTGGACCAGGCGGGACAATACGTCAACTGGCCTCAGATCTGCCGGGTCGTCAACGCGGTTGATATCCCCGGTCCGGGATATCACGTCTACAAGGGTCCGCGCTTCCCGCTGTTCCCGGGCATGTACGTCTACCTCACGAAATCGTGGCAGTTCCAGCAACAACTGATGTCTCTGTATCACGCGGACAAACCGAAGGAAATCTGGGAAGTATACGTCTCGGCGAAGTTCACCGGCCCGGCGTACCCGCACGGAAAACCGAACGAGCCGAACGCAGTCCACATTGACCGAGTGGTGCTGGTGCGAGTGGGAACGCAGGCTGAGGGGCGCATTAGCCCAAAATTGCAGAACCAGCCCCAACACACCCCGTAGCGTAGGGCCTTGTGCCCGTCAGGACAGCACAGGCAGACGCCCACGAGGGGCTACACTACAGGGGCTCCCAGGTTTCTGCAATTTTGGGCTAATGCGCCCCAGGCTGAGTCCCGCGCGCGGGTCTTGCCTTTCGCCGATCATATCCGCTAAAATAGCCCGCAAACGCCGAACACAGTTGTCGAATCGGTGCGGGACATCAGCGCCTTGAGGAAACTAGCGCACTATGCCATCACCAACATCGGCAACGAGCTATCCTCGACGAGTTTGGCGGCGACATTTGGCGTGTCCACCGACACGGTGAGAGAGTATCTCAACTA
>JACQGJ010000195.1 GCA_016199605.1 Armatimonadota bacterium
ACATGTGCGCTGAGCGGTTCATTCAGTTCATCGACGGCAGCCTCATCAAGACCTTCGAAAGCACTCAGCCCGAGTACACCGACTATGACCTCTACTGTCTGCACTTCGTCAGATTCTACTTCCCGGAGATCAAGTATGTGGAGTGGGGATCCACCTTTGCGGATGGCGCTCGCCGGGCCTTCTTCAACGGTGTCGGCTACATGCGCGGGGACCTGAATGAAACCAAAGACCCGTTCTCCGGCAAGGTGATGACCCCTCAGGACCAATTGGCTTACCTCACCATGACCTCGAAGATCATGAGCGACAACACCGACGCCTTCGCCAGCCTCCAACCGGAACCGCTGGTGCCTACGCTCCTCTCGAAAGTGTACGCCAACAGATTCCCCGGCAAGGGGCAGACGATCTGGACCCTCTACAATCGCAGTGGAAGAGACGTCGATCAGGAGGCCATCGAGGTGAAGCACGTCGCGGGAGCCAGGTATCTGGACCTCGTTCACGGCAAGGAGTTGTCGCCGAAGATCAAAGGCGAGAAGGCCGTGCTGCGCGTTTCGCTCAACAATGGCGAAGTAACAGCGGTCGCACAAAGAACACTCTCGCGGAAACCATCAGGAGGATAGATTGAGATGCACTGGACATGGATTGTGATGACTTTGAGTCTGGCGATGGTAGGCTTGCTGCTTGAGACGGCGCTGGCTGAAGGCAAGTCTCTCCCACAGGGAGTTGCCGAAATCGTGGGCGTCCTGGGAACCGGCAACAGCCTGGTAGAACTCAAGGAGGGCTCTCTGCTTTCAAACGACGGGCGCACTTCGACCGACGGTGGCGCGACCTGGGGAGGGCCCCGCTCCTTCGGCGAAGGCGTCTCAGGCAGCGGGATCATGCGGCTGCAATCGGGAAAGCTGGCGCTGGTGTCGTCTGTAGGCTACGGGTCGGGCCTGGTGTGGCTGTCGGAAGATGACGGCAAGACCTGGGCGAAGGCTGGGCAAATCACGGTGCCGGGTGGGCCCGTATTCGAGCTGGGGGATACGATGATCCAACTCGAAGGTGGACCGCACAAAGGTCGGCTGGTCTACTGCTGGGACTATAACATGTCGGGCAATCACCCCGACATCGAGCCAGGGGCCAAGTCCGTCGGCACGTGGAAAGGCAAGCCGTACATCACCGAGACCCACCAGCATCGCCCGGAATACTTCGCTGCGGGTTTCAGTTGGTCTGACGACGAGGGGAAGAGCTGGCAGTATGGCCAGTTCACCAACATGCCGAACATCCTGATGGGCTGGTTCGACGTGAAGGGTGAGCCTAACGGCATGGGCAACCTCTCTCCGGTTGGAGAGTCGAGCCTTGCCGAGCTGCGGGACGGGCGGGTGCTCTTGTTTGGTCGGTCACACGTCGGGCGGATCGTTTACAGCACGAGCAAAGACGGGGGCGAGAACTGGAGGGCGCTTCGACCAACGGACCTGGCCAACTCCGGTTCGCCACCGCGGCTGCGACGGATTCCCAGGACGGGGGATCTGCTGTGTTTGTGGAACCAGGTCTCCGGGGAGGAGATCCGTCGCGGCTACCGGCGGGGCCGATTCTCAGCGGCGATCTCCAGGGACGACGGGGCGACCTGGGAGAATTACAAGACGATCGAAGTGTGCGGCGGACTGGACAACGTGGCCCGAGTCAAGCCCGACCCGAAGGTGCAGATGGTTCGGGCGAGGAAGAACGTCGGCAAGGTGGATGATGGCTACGCGTTTTACCACTACGCGAACGTCAACTTCGCCGGCGACAAGGTGTACGTCCTGTACTCGCGAGGCTATCCCACGATGGGCGTGGCAGAGCAGATGTCAGAGAAGCAAGAGCAAGTGATGCGCACTTACCCGCTGGAGTGGTTCTATAAACCTTAGGGCGTGTTGAAAAAGGGGCCAACCGCCGGAGAATTGGCGTGGTTTCGGGAGGGCGAGGCTCCCGCCGAGCCGGTAGAAACGGGGTCACCGCCACCATGCGGCTCGGCGGGAGCCTCGCCCTCCCGAAACGCCTACCCTTTTTCAACACGCTCTTAGGGTTCTTCACGGCTCTTGGGAATCCTTCCGGACTGACCGCCAGCGTGTGCCAGCTTCAGACCGTGCGGAGGGCGCTGAACAACGCAGTCATAGAGAGCCACAGGGGGATACCTTGGTCATTTCCCCTCTTGGCATCCAGGGTGCTATCGGCGTGCCGGATACCAATCCGGGTCGCGGCTGATGGAAACTGGCTTCGTATAGCAACGCACCACCGTCCCCTCCTCCACGCGACGCATCTCAACTTGGTTGTGGTAGACCCGAATCTTGCCGAAACGTGTTACGTAGGCATCACACGTAGCAACCAACACGTGCCGAAAACCAGGAGACCACACGGCCGCACGCACTCCTTCAGCCCCACCCTCGTCCAGAACCATTCGAGATTGGCCGGTCTGAGTATCGACCATGTAGTACCATTCTCCATCAGTGCTTCCATGGTAGCTGCTTACGAGCACGTGCCGGTTGTCCCAGAACCATCCCAAAAGCTTAGCCTGGGAAAGCCCGGTGGCGTTG
Organism: Armatimonadota bacterium; assembly: GCA_016199605.1. Classification (GTDB taxonomy): domain Bacteria; phylum Armatimonadota; class Abditibacteriia; order CG2-30-59-28; family CG2-30-59-28; genus JACQGJ01. The sequence continues at coordinate 2,553 of JACQGJ010000195.1, forward strand.
AAAGGAATCGTGCGAACTGTCTTACTGTCAGCCGCCCGCAGGAGGTGCAGCTTCGTCCTGCTCCAGTGTTCGGGGTCCAAAGGATACAATTTCGCTATCCACCGCCCGTCGGGGGACCGCCTATTGACCGCGGGTTGACCCTTTGAGGGCTTAACGTTGCTTGACACTGAACCGGTGCCGGTGTCTACTTCATAGCTAACCGACTGGTCCCTCCTGTGAACTTCACACACCAATCGCCGACCGTCCTCCCGCCATCCCGCTACATGCCCGGGTCCCGCCTGCCTCAAACCTCTATTCCTCAGCGAGACCCAAAAGACCTTCGAGCTACAGTCATCAATGAGGGCGGAGGTTCGTGGTGACGTAGCTTCTGAAGTCGTTCCGGTATCTGCACGCGTGAATGCTATACGGTCGCCGCGAGGCGACCACTGGAAGGTCCCCTCAATCTCGACATTCCCAACCTTCCTGCAGCTTTCGGCCCCCCTGAGGTATCGTTTCGGACTGACCACCAACCGACGTTTACCGAGTCCATCAGCATTGATCACCCACAGACCGTCCTCACGCAGATAAGCGATCCTTGATCCATCGGGTGACCATTTGGGGGAGGAAGCATCGACGGTATCGTTAGTCAACCGGCGTTTCCCTGTTCCATCAGCGTTGACAATCCACAGATTGTAGTGACTATGACCAACGTGCTGATATACCCGCATGCTCCACACGATCTTGCCGGGCAGACGCTCAGCGTGTGCCAGCTTCCGGCCCTGCAGGAGGATGCAGAACAGCACAACTGTCGTTAGCAGCAGGAGAAGACGCTTGTCATTTCTCACCCTGGAGTTCCCCACCTTCTTCCGGTCTTAGAACTCGTCCAACAACAACTCCGCGGTTTGAGGATAGACATAGTCGTCGTTGTGGTGGGTTGGTGCGGACTGGACGCGGAATTATTGTTGGACGAGTTCTAAGTACGCCATTTCATA
>JACQGJ010000200.1 GCA_016199605.1 Armatimonadota bacterium
GCGCAACTGATGCAGGATACCGGACCGGGGCCTGTCATCGCCGCCTCGGACTACATGAGAATCGTGGCTGAGCAGGTGGCTCCGTGGATTCCCGGCGGAATGACGGCCCTGGGCACCGACGGTTTCGGGCGCAGTGACAACCGCAAACGGCTGCGTCGTTTCTTTGAGGTGGATGCAGAGAGCATTACAGTGGCTGCGTTGCACACTCTGTGTTTGCGCGGGCAATTCCCGGTTGATCGAGTCGAGCAGGCGATTCACGAGCTTGGAATCGACCCGGAGAAGCCGAATCCGGTGGCAGCCTGAATGGCCTGACGACAGGCAGAGCCCCCATTCCCTGAAGGTGATAACGTGGCGATCGAGTTCAGACTCCCCGAGTTGGGAGAAGCAATCGACAAAGCTGAAGTGGCGACAGTCCTTGTATCTGCGGGAGATCGGGTGCAGAAGGAGCAAACGCTCCTGGCCATCGAAACCGACAAGGCGGCCATGGATTTGCCCAGCCCCGGGGAGGGAGTCGTGGAGGCCGTCCACGTGAAAGTGGGTGACGTGGTGTCCGTCGGGGCTTTACTGGTCACCTTGCGGAATGAGGGGTCCGAGTACGTGGAGGACTCACCCAAGTCGTTGGAGACCGAAGCGGCGGGGACCGTCGAGCCGCCGATCCAACAGTCTCCTCCAGAGCCGGCCCTTCCGACTGCGCCAACCACCTCCAGTAGGAAGCCCGGACCGCCAGCCCCTCCCCCTCCCCTGCCTGAGGAGAAACCGACCTCAACTACCCGCACGGAAGAGGTCCTGGCCGGCCCGGCCACACGGCGCTTGGCCAGAGAGTTGGGGGTCGATCTGACTCTTGTGAAGGGCACCGGGCCGCACGGGCGCATCGCTGAAGAAGATGTCAAAGCCTTCGTGCGCCAGAGCGTTACCCAGGCTGCGTCGGGTGCTTCCTCGACGGGAGAGAACCCGGTCGACTTGCCGGATTTCAGCCGATGGGGGACGATTGAGCGGCAGCCCTTCCGCTCGATACGCAAGAAGACCGCGATCCGCGTAAACCTCGCATGGTCGCAAGTGCCCCATGTCACTCAACATGATGAAGCTGATGTGACAAGCCTGGAGTCACTGCGGAAACAGCTCCAGTCACAGGCCGAAAGTGGCGGGGGAAAACTGACCCTGATGGCCTTCCTCCTGAAAGCCTGCGCAAAAGCTTTACGGGAATTCCCCCAATTCAACTCGAGCCTTGATCTTCTTAGAGACGAGCTAATCCTCAAGAGCTACTGCCACATCGGGATCGCTGTGGATACCGAGCGAGGATTGCTGGTTCCCGTGATCCGTGAAGTTGACACGAAGGGGGTCATCGAATTGGCCGTTGAGATGACCAACCTCGCCGACAGGGCTCGCCGAAACCAGATCAAAGCCGAGGAGCTTCAAGGCGGATCTTTCACCATCACCAACCTCGGAGGAATCGGAGGCACTGCCTTTACTCCTATTGTGAACTTTCCTGAGGTCGCGATTCTCGGCGTCTCGCGGAGCCGCGTCACTCCCGTGTTCCGAGAGGACAGCACCGACAAGGGAGGATTCGAGCCACGTCTTCTGCTGCCGCTTTCACTGTCATACGACCACCGGGTGATTGATGGCGCTGCGGCAGCCCGATTTACACGCTACGTCGCGGAACTGCTCGAGAAACCCGGTGACCTGTTGGATCTGCGGTGATATCCCAAAGTTGGGGGTAAGCAAGGAGGAACTTTTGGGAGACGTGCTGCAAAGTGAGTTGCTTATCATCGGCGGAGGTCCCGGGGGGTACGCCGCGGCGTTCCGCGCGGCCGACCTGGGCCTCGACGTCACGTTGGTGGAGGACCACGACCACCTCGGAGGAGTCTGTCTGCACCGAGGATGTATCCCCTCAAAAGCCCTGCTCCACCTGGCGCGGCTTTTGTTCGAAGCTCGGGAAGCCGAGGAGTTCGGGGTCACTTTTGGTGCGCCCAACATCGACCTGGCGAAAGTCCGTCGTTGGAAGAGCGACAGCATCCAACGCATCGCGGCGGGGTTGGCAGAGCTGGCGCGTCTTCGAAAGGTTCGGCGCATCACCGGAAGAGCGGTGTTCAGAGACTCTCAACATGCGATCGTTGACGGCGCCGACGTGTCGGAGATTACCTTCAAGCAGGCAATTGTTGCGACAGGCTCACGACCGGTCAACCTCCCGGGGCTTGACCCCGGTGATCCCTGGGTCATGGATTCCACCGAGGCTCTGAAGCTGGAAGACCTCCCGGAGCGACTCCTGGTCGTCGGCGGTGGTTACATCGGTTTCGAGTTGGGAACGGTCTACGCTGCCCTTGGAAGCAAGGTGACAGTTGTCGAGGCCACAGATACACTTCTTCCCGGAGGCGACAGGGATCTGGTGCGACCCGTGGAAGGCCGGGCCAAGAGGCTCTTCGAGAACGCTTTCGTCAGCACCAAAGTCGTATCGGCGGAGATGCACGGCGGAGAAGTCAGAGTCACTCTGGCGGGTGACCTCGAGAAACCTGTTCAGTGCTTCGACCGAATCCTGGTCGCCGTGGGACGGCGGCCCAACACCGACTTCCTAGGACTGGAAACCACCAAAGTAGAGCTTGACTCAAAAGGCTTCATCCGAGTCAACGAGCGGAGGCAGAGCAGCGACTCATCGATCTACGCCGTTGGCGATGTTGCCGGACAGCCCATGCTCGCGCACAAAGCCTCCCGTGAGGGAAAGGTCGCCGTTGAGGTGATCGCCGGGCTTCCCGCAGCTTTTGACAATCGAACGATACCTGCAGTGATCTTCACCGACCCGGAGATCGCGTGGTGCGGCCTGACCGAAACCGAAGCCGCGGCTCAGGGGCGGGAAGTGAAAGTCGTTCGCTTCCCGTGGTCAGCTTCAGGTCGCGCGGTCGCTCAGGGCGCCTCGGAAGGGTTGACCAAGTTCCTGCTCGACCCGAAGGACGAGCGAATCCTGGGCATGGGAATCGTCGGCGTCGGGGCCGGTGAGTTGATCGATGGCGGTGTGCTCGCCATGGAGATGGGCGCCGTCGCCGAGGACGTCGCTGCCACGATTCATCCCCACCCCACCTTTTCGGAAACGATCATGGAAACCGCCGAGGTCGCCCTCGACTCCTCGACACACCGATATCAGCCCAGGAAGCCCCCGGCTGAGAACTGACGGGCTGCGTCTCCACCAGAAACTCCTGAAGGGGTTGCTGGACTGCGGGCTCAATTGCTCCCCTGTGATTGATCGTACCCCTTTCATGAGCGCGCGAGTTAAAACTCGGTTAACCCGTTGACGGTCCAACGTCTGATGAGTATACTTTTCACACAAATCACACATATCATGCGGAACTTGACTGCGACCTGTGATCGAGGGTAAGGTGTTTGCAATGAGAAGAACGGGACCCACCAAGACCGGGAGCATGATGTTCTACGGTTCGGCGACCATCGGTGAGCGGGGGCAAATCGTCATACCGGCAGAAGCGAGAAAGAAGCTGGGAATTCACAGGGGCGACAAGCTGTTGATCTTCGCCCACCCTTTCAAAGAAGGCATCATGATCTTCCCCGTTGGCGAGATGGAGAGCATGATGCTTGAGATGGTTCAGGGGTTGGCGGAAATCCAGGAAGAGCTGAAGAAACAATGAGGAATAGCATGGATGCTTCTCACATTCCATCCAGACTCGAGTGGAACCGGAAGCGGCGAACTCGCAGAGTTCGAGAGGTGTCATTTTGAGAGACGGGCATGTCGAATCCCTGAGACGAGTGATAGGAGAGTACTTCTTCGCCGTTTTGATCATCATTGTTCTGCCCTTGTGCGCCCCGGACTTTGCGGCAGCGCAGGGCGAAGCCGACGCCGTCAAGGCGGCCACGTCGGGGACAGAGGCTGCCGGCGCCAAGCCCCTGAGCCTGGAAGAGAGCATCCTCCTTGCTTTGAAGAACAACCCCGGCCTCAACACGGCGCAACGCAGGAAACTTGCCGCGCAACAGAAGGTTCCGCAAGCCGTGGCGCAGTTTGGACCCAACGTCACCGCGACCGCCTCCCACACTCGCCAGGGCCCCATCGTCAGCTTTCCCTCCGGGCCGGGATCCACGATTACGGTGTTCCCCGAGTCTCGCAATGACGCTATCATCTCCCTGAATCAGACCTTATACGCGGGTGCAAGTATCCCCGCTTCGAAGAGATCTGCGTCCCTCGGAGTTCAAGCTGCCGACTTCAACCTGGAGGACGTTCGCCAGGACATTATCACCCGGACCAAAACGTCCTACTATCAGGTGCTGCGAGCGCTTAGGCTGAAGGAGGTGGCAGACGAAACGGTGGGATCCGCAGAAGAACACTTGCGCATTGCCAGAGCCAGCTTCGACGCCGGCACCGTTGCCCGGTTCGACGTTTTGCGGTCTGAAGTCGAATTGGCTGACTCCAGGCAGGGCCAGTTGGCCGCTGACAATGGAGTCGAGTTGGCCAACGCCGCGTTCAACAACGTCTTGGGGCGGGAAGTGGGAGCCCCGGTTTCCTTGCAGCCAGTTGAAGTTGGCGAGATGAAAGTGCCGGACTCGGACGCCAGCCTCCAAACGGCCCTGCGCGAGAGACCGGAGATCCTCGCTACCGAACGAGCCGTTTGGATCGCAAAAGAGAACGTCAAACTCCAGCAGGCGGGGCGCGAACCCGCCGTGAACCTGAGCGCCAGCTACCACAGGCAGACCACGACAGGGTTCAGCAGTGACTATCAATGGAGTGCGGCCCTCGCCCTTTCCGTTCCGGTCTTCGACCGCGGTCTGGCGAAAGCCCAGGTCCGGGAAGCCAGAGAACAGGTCGCCGAGGACGCAAGCTTGCTGGAAGAGATCAAACAGAATATCGCTCTGGAAGTTCGCCGCTCTGTTCTCAACGTGCGCGAGGCAAAGCAGCGCATTGAAACGGCAGCCAAAGCCGTCGAAGCCGCGGAGGAGAGCATGCGTATCGCGGACCTCCGGTACAAGGAAGGTGTTGGGACACAGTTGGAGGTCACGGATGCGCGGCTGGCCCGCAACCGCGCCCGCACGAATCACACCCACGCCCTTTACGATTACCTTTCCTCGTATGCGTCGTGGGAGCAGGCCGTCGGGCAGTCGAAAAGCGCTCCAGTTCCATAGCACCACCGATCTCACCCATCTCAACTGAGGAACGCCATGAAACGCATAGTGTGGATTCTGATTCCACTGATCCTTGTTATCGGATGCGCCGTGAAAGGACGACACGGAAAGAAGGTAGGCGCCCCAGAAACCGGTAAGTCGAAAGGGCTTCCGCCAGCCCAGTCTTTACCCGTCGAAGTCGCTCCTGTCACGGTAGGCCGAATGGACAGGACTCTCGTCATCACCGGAGACATCAAGGTGGATGAGGAGGTCGAGATCGCATCGAAGATTTCCGGCCGTGTTCGATTTGTTGCTGCGAAGGAAGGGGACCGCGTTTCCCGAAGACAAGTCCTCGCAACCCTCGAGGAAACCGACCTGAAGGCCCAGGTGCAGATCGCACAAGCCACTCTTCGATCGGCCCGCGCTCGCCTCGCCCAGTTGCGCGCCGGGGAGGGCATGCGGTTCAGTCAGACGAACACGCGCATCGAGCAGGCGAGGGCAAGCCTTGAGGCGGCCAAGGTTCGAGTCTCCCAGTTGGAGACCCAGGCCCAGATTACGGAAACCCAGACTTCCGCTCAGGTCCAGGAAGCCGAAGCGGCTCTCGCCGCCTCCAACCAGCGTCTCTCCATGATGCGAGAGGGAATGCGCAAGCAGGAGAAAGCGCAGAGCCAGCTTGCCGTGACACAGGCAAAGGCAAATTACGACAGCGCCAAAGCCTACTGTGACCGTCGCAAACAGCTCTTTCAGTCTGGCGCTGTCTCAAAGGAAATGGTGGAGGAGGCAGAGAGGCAACTCAAGGTGGCAGAAGCTCAGTACCAGTCGGCGCAGGAGCAAGCCAATCTGGTCCAGGAGGGCTTCCGCTCCCAGGAGGTTCGCATGGCTGAGGAGGAGGTTAGACGGGCCGAGGAGACAGTCCGGCAGGCCAAGGCGAACGTGAGCTCGAACAAGATCCGAAAAGAAGACATTGCATCGGCGAAGATCCAGGTGAAACAGGCTGAGGTAGATGTGAAGAATGCCCTCGCCGGAAACGCAGACATCAAAGTGACTCGCGAAGAGATTCACGCTGCAGAAGCCTCGGTTCAGCAAGCGGAAGGCGCGGTCGCCCTGGCCCGGGAGCAACTCCGCAATGCCAGAATTGTCTCACCCGTCAATGCAGTAGTCGTGAGCCGCACCGTAAATGTCGGCGAGATCGCGACCCCCGGTATGCCCATGATGAGGATCGTCGCCGTTGACACGGCTTACTTCGAAGGGAACGTTCCAGAGATCGATGTCAGCGAGTTGACACCCGGCCTTCCGGTGAACGTCACCATCGACTCGTCCCCCGGCAAGGTTTTCCGTGGCGCCCTGCGGAAGATCATCCCCCTTGCCAGCGCGGCCAACCGCAGCTTTCGTGTTCGGATCTCCGTTCCCCTTGGTTCTTCGCAGGGAGGGGGCGAGTTAGTGAAGCCCGGGTCTTTCGCCCGTGGTCAGGTCATTCTGTCCTCCAATCCGCAAGCTCGCATCGTTCCCAAGATCGCTCTGCTTAAGAGAGACGGGAAGGATGTCCTGTACGTCGTCAGACAGGGCTTGGCACAGGAAAGGACAGTGACTACCGGCGTGATTGCCGGAGAAAAGGTCGAGGCCAAAAGCGGTGTCGAAGCTGGTGACCAAGTCGTAACCAGCGGAGCGGATGCACTGCAAGATGGATCGAAGGTCAAGGTTGTGACAAAAAGCAACAAGGAGTGACGGGGAAAGGCTATCGGCTATGTGGCTAACCAAAACAGCAATCGAACGACCCATCACGTGCATTGTCGTATTCCTCACGATCCTTGTCCTCGGCTTGCGATCCGTCGGCGGGATGCTGGTCGAGCTGAACCCGAAAGTCGATATCCCATTTGTAGGAGTCTCGACGGTCTACCTGGGAGCCGGCCCCGAAGAGATCGAAACCCTCGTTACCGATCCGATCGAAGCTGCCGTCAGCTCAGTCAACCTCGTCAAGAATGTTTCTTCCGTTTCCCGCGATGGAGTCTCCATTGTCAGCATTGAGTTCGAGCTAAAGGCGGATCTTAACATTGCACTTTCCGACGTAAGGGCAAAGGTTGACGAGGTTGTGCAGAAACTGCCACGGGATGCCGAAAAGCCGGTCGTCAGCAAGTTCGACATCAGCGCCATGCCGATCATGCTGATTGGGGTCTCAAGCTCCCTGCCGACCCGGGAAACGAAGCACGTCGCCGAGAAGCAGATCCGCGACGCCTTCCAGCGGGTTCCCGGGGTGGCATCGGTCTCGGTGGTCGGCGGAGAAGATCGCGAGATTCGCGTGGCGCTCGAAAAAGGACGACTGGATGCCTATGGATTGACAGCCTCTGAAGTGGCGCGCGCCCTCGGCTCGCAGAATCTCAATCTGCCCGGGGGTACGATCAAAGAGCTCTCGCATGAATACGCTATCCGGGTCGTCGGCGAGTTTGAGAGCGTCGACCAGATTCGCAACTCGCGGCTCCACTTCCCCGGCAAAGGCCCTCGGCCGGAGAAGAGCCTGACCTTGAGCGAGATTGCGGCTGTGTCGGACACAGTCGCCGAACCCAGTGAGATCTCAAGAGTCAATGGACGTGAGTCGGTAACGCTTACAATCCAGAAGAATGCAGACGCCAACACCGTGGACGTGGCAGACGGCGTCAAGAAAGCGGGAGGTGTTCTGAAAGAGCAGTTGGCCGGGGGCTTCGGGTTCACCTACGCCTCGGACCAATCCAAGAACGTTCTGGATAACCTCCTGGAAGTGCGCAGCCATCTGATCATCGATATCCTCCTGGTCGTGCTGGTGGTCTTCTTCTTCTTGCACAGTTTCCGCGGGACCCTCATCGTTTCCCTTGCGATCCCGACCTGTCTACTTGCAGTTTTCATCCCCATGTACTTCCTGGGCTTTACCCTTAACCAGATGACCATGCTGGGGCTTGCGCTCGTGATAGGGATTCTTGTCGACGACGCTATCGTGGTGCTGGAGAACATTCACCGACACTTGCAGGATGGCGAAAATCCCAAGGAGGCCGCTTTCAACGGTCGAACGGAAATCGGTCTGGCCGCTGTAGCTATCACACTCACCGATGTCGTGGTATTCGTGCCGGTGGCTTTCATGGGCGGTATCGTGGGTCGGTTCTTCCGGGAGTTTGGCTTGACCGTCGCGATGGCGACGCTTCTTTCTCTTTTCGTGTCTTTCACTCTGACGCCCATGCTGGCTTCGCGATTCTACCGGAGAGGCGAGCACATGGACCGCAAAGGCCGAATCTTTCGGGGCATCGAAGGGTTCTACTCCGGACTCGACGAGGGCTACCGCAAGCTCCTGCACTGGGCGTTGCGTTTTCGGTGGTTAGTTATCTTCGCGGGGTTTCTCTCGCTGGTCGCCATCATGCTGGTCTTCGGGCCACGCCTCGGCTTCCAGTTCATGCCTGCCATGGACACCGGGCAGGTAGCGGCCGTCGTCGAAACTCCGGCAGGCACTTCCTTGCAGCGCACCAATGAGATCGTGCAACGAGTCGAGAAGATCGTGAGCACGTTTCCAGAGGTTGAGAACGTGGTCGGGACCACCGGACGGGTTAGTGGGGGCGCGCGAGGCTTTGGGGAACAAGGTGCAAATTACGGCATGGTGGACATCACCCTCATTGAGAAAGAGAGGCTGCTGGACCGGGTGCTGAAACCGATCGGAAGGCGTTCCCACTCAAAACTGCGGACCCTCAGCGACCAGGACTTGGCAGGAAAGGTCCGCAAACAGGTTGCCGACATCGCGGGCGCCGACATCAAGGTTTTCACCGTGCGCGGCTGGATGGGAGCCTCCGCCCCCATTCAGATCGAGCTGCGCGGCCCGGTTATCGATGAGTTGAACACCGTGGCTTCGCAGATCATCAAATCTTTGCGCACCGTTCCAGGAGTGTTTGCGCCGGACATCTCCTGGCGAGTGGGTAAACCTGAAGTCAAGATAGAGATCGATCGCCTGAAGGCGTCAGAGCTTGGGTTGAGCGTTGCCGAGATCGCTCAAGCCGTGCGCGATTCCATTGAGGGCAATACAAGCTACAAATACCGGGAAGGCGGCGATGAATACGATCTGCGGATCCAGTTGGCCCGCCTGGACCGCGACGACGTATCGGATGTCGAGACAATCCTCGTCGACACCTCGGAAACAGGCCCCGTGTATCTGAGGGATGTAGCGCGTGTTTACATGGGTGCGGGTCCCACCAAGATCGAGCGGAAGAACCGCGAGCGAGAGGTCGTGGTCTCCGCTCAATTGGTGCCCGGGTATCCTTCGGGAAACGCCCAATTGGACATCAACAAGGCCATCGCAGATATTCCTCTGGGACAGGTTCGGCTTCACTGGGGTGGCGAGGTTGAAGCCCAGATGGAGAACGGGAAGTACATGTTCGGCGCTTTGGGACTCTCGGTGATCCTGGTTTACCTGCTGATGGCGGCCCTGTTCGAATCGTTCCTGAATCCCTTCATCATCATGTTCACGCTGCCTATGGCTCTAATCGGCGGCATCCTGGCTCTCGTGCTGACGCACACGACGCTGAGCATCATCGCCTTCATCGGCGTCATCATGCTCATGGGGCTTGTTACGAAGAATGCCATCTTGCTGATCGACTACACGAACACTCTGCGAGAACGAGGACTCGAACGCGATGAGGCGATTGAGACGGCCGGTCCGACTCGCCTCCGCCCCATTCTGATGACGACTCTGTCGATTCTATTCGGTTTGCTCCCCCTGTCTATGAAACTCGGGCCTGGCTCCGAACAGAGAGCTCCCTTGGCCATCACCGTTCAAGGAGGGTTGATCGTGTCCACGGTCCTGACCTTGGTAGTGATTCCGTGCCTCTACAGCGTTGCTGATGATTTCACAAACTGGATTCGCAGGTTGTTCCACCGCGGTCAAAGAAAGGGAGGGGTCCACTAATGCGGATGGTTTACCTGATCTACAACAGCGGCATCGACGATGACATCAATGATATTCTTCAACGCCTGAACATCACCGGCTACACCAAGATTCTTGTAGCGCACGGTTCTGGGGGTGCTGGTAGGAAACTGGGTATTGCGATCTGGCCGGGGGCCAACAACGTCCTGCTAATGGTCATGCCCGAAGAACAGATCGAGCCACTCGTCGAGGCCGTCGCACAACTCAAGAACTCCTTCTCCAAGAATCCGGGGATTTCCATCTTCTCTGTCCCCGCTGAGATTCATGGAGAGGCACCAGTGGGAGTCCCAATGAAACCGGAACCCCGTTGAGGGGGAAACCGTCTGGTTCCGTCAAAATCTGCATACATCCGAGGTCCCAGTCACAGTCGGTCCAACCTGAGAGGAGCAACATCTATGAATCGTGGATTTTCCAGACTGCCAAGGGTAGTTTTACTCGTTTGCTATTGCGGGGCACTGCAACTTCCCCTGCCCACTTCCCAGGCCGAGCGGCAACCGGCCTCCGAAGCCGAAGTTCAGAAGTTTCTCAAGTTGTACAAGTACGACAAGGACGCGCCCCTTGACGTCACCTTCAGCACAAAGGCGGACCGTGGGATGTACCTCTTTGAGGCGTTCCGGTTTACCAGTGTCAACGACCAAACAGTCCCTGGATATCTCCTCCTGCCGAAGGACCCTTCAAAACCCTCGCCCTGCCTGCTGGTTCTTCACGGCTACGGTGGCTCAAAGAATGACAGCCTGCTGGCCGCGCCGATGCTCGTTTCCTCCGGTTTTGCAGTCCTGGCTTTGGATGCCCAATACCACGGGGAGAGAAAGCAGTCTGGGAAGGATATCTTCTCCCTCGACTTCCAGTCCGACAGGGACGCGATGATACAGACCATCATCGACTGGCGTCGGGGAATCGACTATCTCCAGACCCGTCCGGAAATCGACATGGACCGCCTCGCGCTTGTTGGGGGGAGCATGGGAGGGATCCTCGGAGGAGTGCTCACCGCCCTCGACGAGCGAATCAAGGCTGCTGGCCTGTTGGTCGCTGGCGGCGACTGGGGAAGTCTCATCATGAAGAGCCAGATTCCGCAGGCTGTCAGAATTCGTCAGTTGGCGCCCAACCTCACTGAGGAATCGGTGTCACAATTGATGGACCCGGTCGACCCTTTGCACTTTGTCGGCAGAATCGCCCCTCGTCCCCTGCTGATGCAGAATGGGAAGAAGGACACCATCGTGATCCCGGGTTGCAGTCAGCGGCTCTTTGAGGCCGCAAAAGACCCGAAAGAGATCGATTGGTATGAGAGCAACCACGACATTCCCGTCGTCCAAGTTCTGCCGAGGCTCATCGCCTGGCTGAAAAAGAACCTGCAATGAAACCATAGGAGGAATCAACCATGTATCGACACACCATCCCGTTTTTAGCACTTCTCCTGGGAGCCGCACTGGCCCTGCCCGCCGTGTCCCAGCCCGAAGGAAAGACAGAGAACCTCTCTCCACAACTGGACCAGTCTCTCAAGGACCTCGACTCCAATGGGAAGCAGCTTATGGCTTTGATGGAGAAGTCACTGGTCGGGCTGAAGGAGTTTGTGGCAACAGTAGAACCTGCTGAACTGGGTAATGACGCGGCCCGACAGCAGATCGAGGCAGTCATCAACCCGGTCATTGTGGGGATGGAGGTCACCGCGCTTCAGTCCTTCCTGACTGTTCTGGAGAAATACGTAACGGGACCCGGCGATCCACGGTTGCCGGTCATCATGCAGCAAATGGGGCAGTATTTCCTGTTCCCGGCAGAGGACCTCCAGAAACTTTACGTTGACAAGAAAATGCCGCTGACCACCGTTTGCCTGGCCGCCAGCATAGCAAAAGCCGGCAACAAGCCGATGGCCCAAGTGCTGGAAATGTACAATCAGTCGAAATCGTGGGTGGAGATTGCGAACCTATCGGAGTTGAAGCCGCAGCAACTGCAGAAAGCAGTGGGTGGATTACTTCAATTCGCTGGAGCGCAAGGACAATAAGGCGGTTGCTGGCGCAACAAATCAACCAAAGGGAGGTATTCTCAGATGAAACGCTTGAGCCATCACGTCTTACCTGTCGCTTTGGGAGGTCTTCTGCTCTTTTCAGCGGGACGCATGACCTCCGCCATTGATCTGGGCGACATTCTGAAGGTAGGAGGGATCGGCTTTCTGGTCAAACAGTTCGCCAAACCCCTGAACGACTTCGTCAACACTCTCATGATGAACCACGGAGCCGAAAACAAGGACGCCACCAAAGTCGTGCCCATCCTCAGCCTGGGGAAGGGCGGCTACATCGGTGCGGCGCAAGTCATCGGCAAGAAAGTCGACGTTGATCGGGTGGAGGCCGTCGCCCAGGTGGAAGGAGACTTCTCGGGACGAAGGTTCCGCGTCAAGGGGCTAATCCCCATCGACACGGAGAAGGCCACGAATTTTCACCGCGTTTACAATGTCGGTGTCTCTGCTGTCATCGACGTGAAGATCTGACGCAGCCGGGGAATGGGGACCGGAGTAAGTGAGAATCTCCGCGCAGGTCCAGGCAATCACTTGACGCCGAGGGATAACGGAGGTCCGCCAGTGATGTCAGACTTCGGGAGCGGGTTCGGGCTCTCGTGAGATCCAGTCCGTTTGGCGCTCGTCGAGGGCCGGGCCGCCGCTCGGACGATAGCGGTCGGGGCCGTAGCATTCCTTGCAGATGATGTTCTTAACGTTGGCAAAGGGGACAAACTTGAGTTCCCGCCCGCACTGAGCGCAGTAAGCCTTGCGGTCCTGTAATACTGGCATGGACTAAACTACCTCCGGATGATGGTGCTTGCTACGAGGTGACGTGCGCGTCTATTATACTGGATTCCTGCCGAGGAATCCATAGGAGCCTCCAACAAATCGACACGCGATCTTGACGCCACCTGCCCTCATAGTTCTCTCACCCAGACGTCGTCGATCCATAGCTCCCCGCGGTAAATTCCCAGCGACAGCCCACCGGAACGCAAGCGCGTTAACCCCGACAGTCTAATCGCCGGGATCTTCGGGGCCTCTGGGGACACGGGTGCCGGAGGAGTGCCTCTCTTCGAGTCGGCGTCCTCCTCGTCACCCCGGGATTGCTGCTGAATCGCAAAGTAGAGTCGCCTCCCCCTCAACTTCACGTCAAGGTGATACCAGGACGTGGAGGCAAACCTTTCTTCCCCTGCCCCGACGCCTCCACCTTTCCAGCTTCCCAGAACTCCATCTGAAGCGGAGGCAACTGTAACTTCGCTGGCGTCGAGTTTGACCAGCAGGCTGTCCGGTGTTTGGGGTGAGCGTCCCGGCCGCAGTTGCAGCCTCCCCGCGGCCGTGCCACATCGGAACCGGAAGAAGGCGTTGCTTCCCTGCTTCAGTCGGAACCGGAGCCGCACTTGATAATCCCCCCACCTGGTGTCACCGGCAGACGCTGTAACTGCCCGTGAACCTGCCAGATCGGCGGTCTTCAAGCGAAGACAGCGATTCCCGGTTTCGGGATCGGTGATCAGGCCACACTTGGTCCGCTCAGCTCTCGTGCGCTGCCACACTTTCCCGATCCGCCGCCCCTCGAAGTCGTCTACGAGAAGAACCTCAACGTCCTTGTCTGGCGTTCCGTGGTGTAGTCCGTCACGGAGCGTCGTGTGCGGAGGTCTCTGAGGAACCTCAGAGGGAAGGGCCCCGGCGGGCAAGGTTTGGGGGGAGTACGGGTAAAGGGCGCGACCGTTAAGAGGCAGAGATCTTTCCGTCCGTGGGAGCTTCCTGGACGGGGGTTCTGAGGTTCCCGCGTGTCCACCTTTGCCAACGGATAAACAAGATCGGGTGACCGCCGTCACCGTTACGGAGGTCACAGCCACAAGAGCAACAATTCCAGCTTTTCTTGTCGCGATGTTGTTCCACACTCTGTCGGCGTTGGTGGGATTGGCGGCTATCCTTCTTTCGAGGCAAGGATCCCTCGCACCTTGCGTTTGCCGCGGAACAGCGCCCGGTCGATCGTGCGGGATTGGTAACCGAGCTTTGCTGCAATCTCATGATACGACAGTCCCGCAGCATACAGGGCAACGGATTCGTACTCCAGCTTGCTCAGGTGTCGCCTCATCTGACGCCGGATATTCTGCGTGGTCACCAGGTCAATCCAAACGTCCTCCGGCGCTCGCTCAGCGGCCTCAAGGAGGGTGTCAAGAAGGTCCGGAGAACCATCCTCCGACGACTGGACTTCGAAGGACTGGGCAGTGTTAAGGGGCAGACACTTCAAACGACAGGCTGCTTTGATGGCGGTGATGATCTGCCGGCGAATGCACAGGCCAGCGAAAGCTTGGAAGGGATGTCCTTTGTCCGGAATGAAATCCCGGATGGCTTTGAAGAGCCCGATCATGCCTTCCTGCAGCAGGTCCTCGCGATCTGCGCCGACGATGTAGTAGGGGCGAGCATGCTGGAGAACCAACTGTTTGAACTTCGCCAGGATGAACTCAGTGGCATGGCCATCGCCGCTCTGGGCTTTGAGAACTACCTGCTCATCCGACAGACTTTCCAGCCCGTAGCGATGACGACTCGAAGCTGCAGGGGCGTGCTGCACCCTCTCAATCGTGTCGAGCATTTGTCTATGCGAAAGTAACTGCTTAGACATCAAAGACTACATCTCCTTAGCGTGGCAGTAGTGCAACTACAACAACCGCAAGACAACAGCAAGGGAAACTCTCTACTCGCGCCCCGAGGAGCTTCACGTTAGAACTACGGAAGAACGAGAGAAGGACTCTCCTCGATAACGAGTATCAAGTTTATGATGACAAGCGCAACGCATGATCGCCATACACCGGTCTTCGCGTCCTTCCCTGTAAGGATACACGGAGTTTCAGATCGCGGTGTATGAGGACCTCCGAATTTTACCGAGCGATCTCCAGAAAGTCAAGTGAGGAATTGCGAAGAATTTCGCCGAACCACCTTGCCTCTGTTGGGACCGAATTCCCTTTCGCGTCTATAGACCAAACTGGAGGATTTCCCCGGCAATTTCTCGTGGCAATCGGCGCGTAGTGTCCACGATATGATCCGCTGCCGCTTCGTAAAGCGGTGCTCTTTCCGCCAGCAACTCCTTCACCCGGGACAAGACCTCCTTGTAGCTCATAACGTCTCGCTCCCCGTATATCAACGGTCGAGTACCCGGCTCCGTACGAATCCTTCGGGTCAGCTCCCCCGGCGTTGCGCGGAGATAGACAACCCAACCTCCTGCTTTCAGCAACCGGACGTTTTCAGGGTCTTTAACGATGCCTCCGCCACACGAAAGGATTAGATTCGAATTGTTTGACAACCGGACGAGAATCTCAGTTTCGACTCTGCGAAAAAAAGGCTCTCCGCGCTGCGCGAAGATGTCCGGGACCGGCAGACCCACCTCCTTTTCGACCCTCTCGTCGGTATCCACGAACGGAGAATCCAGACGACTCGCCAGCTCGCGACCGATGGTCGTCTTCCCGCATCCCATAAAACCCACCAGCGCAATGTTGTTCATCCCGGAGACTTTCCCTGTGCCGCGCTGCATTGACGGCAGATAGGGCATTTGGTAGACTGCCCTCGTCGGTGCGAGGGCAACGAAGGCCCATGGCGCGACCTGGTGCGGCATTGTAGTAGACACTCCCGTTACCGTCAAGCGCGCACCGACTGAAACGAAAGCAGGTTAGGAGTGCCATGCGTATAGTTGTTACCGGCGCGGCCGGATTCCTGGGATCTCACCTCTGTGACAAGCTGACGGGAGAAGGCCACGAGGTCGTCGGCATCGACAACTTTATAACCGGAGACCCCGCGAATCTCTCCCACCTACCCACCAACCAGTTCTCTTTCCTCGAGCATGACGTCACGCGGTTCATCCCCGTTGACGGACCAGTAGATTTCGTGTTGCACTTCGCCAGCCCGGCGAGTCCCGTTGACTATCTGGAATTACCCATTCAAACCCTCAAGGTTGGCTCCCTCGGCACACACAACGCTCTCGGACTTGCCAAGTCCAAAGACTCCGGGTTCATGCTCGCCTCCACCTCCGAAGTCTACGGTGACCCTCTCATCAATCCCCAGCCGGAAAGCTACTGGGGAAATGTCAACCCGATCGGACCCCGGGGCGTCTACGACGAAGCCAAGCGTTTCGCCGAGGCGATGACCATGGCCTATCATCGCTATCACAGCGTCGACACACGCATCGTGCGCATCTTCAACACCTATGGGCCCCGCATGAGACTGCACGACGGACGGGTCGTCCCCAACTTCATCAACCAGGCCCTGAAAAACGACCCCCTCACCGTTTACGGAGACGGCAGGCAAACCCGCAGCTTCTGCTACGTCTCCGATCTCGTCGAAGGCATCTATCTTCTGATGCTATCCGGCGAGCACGAGCCCGTCAATGTCGGCAATCCCGCCGAGATGACCGTCCTCGAATTTGCCGAAGCCATCCTCAAGCTCACGAGCAGTCGCTCCGCGATCGTCCACAAAGACCTCCCCGTCGACGATCCCCAAGTTCGTCGCCCGGACATCACCAAAGCTAAAGCGCTCCTCAACTGGGGGCCCAAAGTCCCCCTCGAAGAAGGTCTCCACTCGACCATCGATTACTTCCGAGCCACGGCGGATGCTTCCGTTCAAAGATAGACGGACCTTCATTCGATCGCGAGGGTCTCCTTGAAAATAGCCCGTTCGTCCAAGAGTTGCACTCTTGGACGGGTTATGAAACGCGAGTTTGACTCGCCCGTTCCGCGGGAGACGCGGTTGAACTGCCAACTCATAATCACGTCCAGGAGTGCAACTCCTGGACGAACGACGTGTAGTAACCCGCGAAGACTCTTTCTCATCCCGCATGGCGGGAAGTCGCGCATGGGTGATTCCTGTGAAACGCCCAGTGTAGGTGGAGGTAGGAAAACGCGGGACCCCTCGGCGTGCCGATCGCGAAGCATCCCTGATCCGAATCGGCAAGGCCGACTTGGACTATTCTTCCCACGCCTCAAACACCGCTTCAATATTCTCCTTCGGATTGTTCTTCCCCCACTCACACTGAGCGATGACGCCGCCGCGACCGTCCTCCAATGCGGCGCGGACTCGGCCAACGGCGGTCTTCACGTCCTCCGGTGTGCCGAAAGGGAGAACGCCCTGGCGGTCGAGCTCTCCCCAGAAGGTTACCCGGCCTTTGTATTTCTGCGCCAGGCCCTCAATGTCCATGCAGAAGAGCTGCGAGTTGAGGGCATCGACACCCACCTCAATCAGGTCGCCATAGATCGACTCGATGTGACCATCGGAATGGAAGAACACGTACTTCCCCGCGGCATGGATCAGATCGCAATACTCACGGTACATCGGCTTGAAAAAGTCTCGCCACAGGTCCGGCGAGATCAGGAGCGTGTGTTGAGTCCCCCAGTCATCCATCATCATCACGGCATCGACGGCGGTCCGGCACCACTGGCGGACGTCTTCGAGGTAGAACTCGTGAATCATGTCCCGCAACCGGAACAGCTCCCGCGGGAGGTAAGCCAGATCCAGGAACAGGTTTTCACTGCCTCGCAGGAATTGCATTCGTTCGAAAGGACGGGCAGTGCAGTCCGAGAGCATGAAGAGGTCGCTGTTCTCGCAGTCGGCGTCTACCCGACTCAGATCCCGTCCCCGGATCAACTCCCAGGGAGGCTGGTACGTTTTCAAGTCCGACCAGTCGGCGAGGGCCGGCTCTTTCACCTCGCCAACCACCCCGGCTTCTGCCACGTGCCACAC
>JACQGJ010000201.1 GCA_016199605.1 Armatimonadota bacterium
CCTCGTGGCCGCGCGCCGAGGGATTTCCCCTTGTGATTTGAGGTCTTCTCGCCTCCGACGGAAGAGCTCCTACCCCATTCCGCACTCAAAACGCCCCGAAAATGGGGATTTCGCAAAACCCACCCAAGAAACTTCACTTGAGTGCACTTTAGCGTGTTATGCCAACCGCGTGCGACGCTTCTGGTTCACGTCACACGGAGTGCGAACAAAGGGAGTCCTCCGATCGGGCTGGTTCTTCGCCTCAGCGAATCGGAATTGCGGTGACCATCGAGGTCATGATAGAATGCACCGTTACTCACGGAGGTTTCATGGATGGCCTGCATTAAGCCCTTCAAGGGCATCCGCTACAATCCGAGTCTTATCCCGGGCCTGGCAGAGGTGATCGCTCCCCCGTATGACGTTATCTCCCCTTATTACCAGAAGCAGTTGTGCGGGCGACATCCTCACAATGTGGTGCGCCTTATCCTGGGAGAGGAGCATTCCGACGACGATGAGCACTCCAACAAATACGCACGCGCCGCACACTGGTTTCGGCAATGGCTAACTGAGAACATCCTCGCGGAAGAAGAGGCTCCAGCGCTTTACGTGTACGACCAGACCTATGCAATGCCTGAGGGCGAATCCAGAACCCGGCGAGGGTTGTTCGCCGCTCTCAGACTGGAGCCGTGGGAGGCGGGTATCGTTCGACCACACGAGTTCACCCACCCCGGTCCTAAGGTCGATCGTATGAAGCTCTTTAGAGCTTCCCGCGCCAACTTTAGCCCGATCTTCGGTCTCTACGAGGATCCCGGCTCGGAGGTGGAGAGGGCCTTGTCGGTCGTAGAGGGGACCGCTCCGGCCGCGGAAGCCATCGATGATGACGGAGTGATCAACCGTCTATGGGTACTCCGCGAACCCGACTGTCTCGACCGACTATCAGGTCTGCTCGAACCGCGCGAGATTCTCATTGCCGATGGTCATCATCGCTATGAAACCGCCCTATCGTACCGGGATGAGTTGAAGCAGCAGGCGTCGTCCTGGACAGGAGAAGAAGCTCCGAACTTCGTGCTCACCGTTCTGGTCAACCTGCGTAGTCCGGGGTTGACCATTCTGCCCACTCATCGGATTGTCGACCCCCTCCCCGTTGAGACTTCCGGCAAATCTCTCGACTTCGACACGTTCCTTCAGCAGTTGTCTGAGTTCTTCTCCGTTGAGGAACTCGACGGTACTTCGACGGCTCAGTTTCTTCTGGGGCAGTTGAAACCCGCTCATGGATCGCCCGAAGTGTGCACCCTCGGAATGGTCACAGGGAAGCGAGCTTTCCTCCTGCGATTGCGACCGGAATCCCTGAGCCACCCGTTGCTTCCCCGCGACAAGTCGCCCGCTTTCCGGGCTCTTGATGTAACGCTACTGCACACGTTTGTGATTGAGCACCTTCTCGGCGGCAAAGACAACGGATGCGAGCTGACCTACGTCAAAGACGCGGGGGAGGGCGTGGCGGCGGTGCGAGAGGGGAAAGACCGGATGATCTTCCTGTTGAACCCTACTCGCCTTGAGGAGGTCCAGGCAGTTGCTCAGGCGGGAGAGAAAATGCCCCAGAAATCGACCTATTTCTACCCTAAGCTGACAACCGGGCTGGTTATGAGAAGCCTGGAGTAAAGGAGCACTTATGAAAGGCGTTATCCTGGCGGGGGGGACCGGCTCCCGGCTGCATCCGTTGACGAAGATCACCAACAAACACTTGCTCCCGGTCTACGACAAGCCGATGATCTATTACGCCATCGAAGCGTTGGTAAAGGCCGATATCCGGGACATCCTTATCGTGACGGGAGGCAACCATGCCGGCGAGTTCCTGAAGCTCCTGGGCAATGGACGGGAGTTCGGTCTCCAGCACATCAACTACTCCTACCAGGAGGGCGCCGGAGGCATCGCCGAGGCCCTCGGGTTGGCCGAGCACTTCGCTATGGGGGAAAAGGTGACCGTCTTCCTGGGTGACAACATCATCGAAGGCAACATCGTCGGCCCCGTTCATGCTTTCAGAGAGCAGGAACACGGCGCGAAGATTCTGCTGAAGGAAGTGGAGAACCCCCGGGAATACGGGGTTGCCGAGCTGAGCGGAAATCGAATTGTCAGCATTGAGGAAAAGCCCCAGGCGCCCAAATCCAATCTGGCCGTGATCGGAATCTACATGTATGGCAATGAAGTGTTCGACATCGTGAAAACCCTCAAGCCTTCTCATCGTGGCGAGCTCGAGATTACGGACGTCAACAACCACTATATCCGCGAAGAAACGATGACCTACGAGGTGTTGAACGGCTGGTGGGGAGACGCGGGGGAATCCATCGAAGCTCTGATGAAGGTGGGGAACCTCGTTGCCGAGACCGGGGCGAACAAACTGACCCTCTGACTTTGACTGGATTGGTTGAGGCAGGATCTCTGACCCTTACTGGTCTCTGAGGTTGGGTTTGCCTCGATCAACCTGACTCCTCGCCACAGCGGTGGGAGCGCGGGGAACGACAGGAGGCTACTTTGTTCCCAAAGGCCGGGAGACATCGTGGTGGCCCTTGGTGAGGTCCACGGGCAAGGGCAGGGATTTGTGTTTTTCCGGCCCTGGCTCTTTTCTCCGGAAATCAGTCAGGCGGAGGATTTCCGGGACCGTTACAAATTGAAGCCCTTTGCTCCGGGCCCCATCAATGATGATCGGCAACGCCTCGACCATCGGCTCTCTATGCTCGCCCCCGTCATGAAACAGAAGGAGGTCTCCTCCCCGGAGGTTTCGCAGGCAGTTCAGGACGATCTCCCAGGCGGACGCATGTGCAGAATCCCGTGAATCGATGGTCCACATGATGATGGCGTAATACCGGGCTCTCGCGGCATTGGTCATCGCATTGTTATGAACTCGGCCAAAGGGCGGCCGGTAGACGCACGGTCGCTCGCCAGTGATCTCCTCGATGAGCTTCGCCGTTCCGTCGACCTGCCATGCCGCAACCGCTTCCGAGATTCGTTTACGACGCGTGTGATTGAAGCTGTGGTTGCCGACAATGTGACCTTCCTGGTAAGCCCGCAGAACCAGGTCGGGGTGACGTTTCACGTTCCGCCCCACAACAAAGAAGGTGGCTGTCACCATCTTCTCTTTGAGGAGGTCGAGGACTTGCGGAGTGTACGTCGCGGAGGGCCCGTCGTCGAAGGTCAGACAAATCGCGTTCTGGGGATTGCCTCGAGCCTCCGACCTGAAGACCTGTCCGTAGAAGTCAGCGGGGATCGTCGGATCGGCGGGTCTGGGAGGCTCAGGATCGAGTCCGTCGGAGATGGCGGCATTGCTGCTCCGTTGGGAGCGGAAATAGTAAACCGTGGCATCGGCGAGGATGAATCCCAGGATCGCGAGTCCCAAGCACACGCTCCAACGCCTCGTGGCCTGGCCCCGCAAAGACCGACACTTGTCCAACATCGAAACATCATCTCTGCTACTGCGACTGTCACCCGTTCATCTCACGACTATCGAAGGTCCTTGCTTTGAGCGCCTTCCACCCAGGTGACGGGCTTTGTATGCTATCCCGAAAAGCTGTAAGCAAAGGCATTATAACGGCGCCCCACACGATAGTCAAATTCTACCGTTTTTCTGCCGTGGCGCGGAGTGGCAGCGTCCCTACGCCATAATTCTACCCGAACAGGGCACACGCCCTGATTCTTCGTTGCCAGCGTCGCCCCCGCACCATCGCCCCTTCGTTGCCTCCAGTGATTTAGAGCCAGCAGCGGGGCAGACGGTTCATTGTCGGAGCAATCATTTCCCGAACGTACGACGCTATCGTTCGATCCCCTGCGGACGAAGCCCAACATGATCCGCTGGGTCCAAACCATCAGGTCCAAGCTGATCTGACCTTTTCCCCGTCTTGCGAAGTTCAAATGGCAAAGGAGATTTGGCGCTCTACCCTTTTCCCGATTCCTCCGCGATCTTTCGGATCTCCGCCACGTAATCCGCGAGGGGTCCCAGCCCAACGGAGGCGCGCCGCTCGTCCACATGATCGGGGTCTTCAATGTCCTCCGGCACATACTCGCCTTCAACAAGGCGCATCTGCGTTCCATAGACCTGCGGCCGCTTCTCACCCACCCGAACGCGGTCCGTCAGGTAAGCCAGGTTTCTTGCTTCGGCTTCGCCGGCGGCGGCAGAGGACTGGAGCATCGCCAGGCACTGCCGCTGGAACTCACGGTCACGATCGGCGTGCTGGATGAGCAGCCAGGCTGCGAAAGCTCCATCCCGACCCACGAGCGAGATGTCCGGCCACCCGTGCTCTGCGATGATCTGCTTCATCCGTTCCGTGTTGGCGCCATCCACCGACTCTCACCACTCTGTGTCCTCGGCGCCTATCGGTGTTCCGTCCGGGTACTTGCGCGTAATGGTGGCCCGCATCTCTTGATCCGCTGCCTGCATCCGCAGCAGTTCCTGGCGCAACGACTCGTTGGCCGGAGAGCCGCTCTTCGGTTCCTCCCGCTCGTCCTTCTTCCCGTTCGTTCTGTCGCTCATTCTGCACACCTCCTGTCACTTCTGCCAGCACGAGGCCGGGTCCATCCATTGACTCTCAACGCACGTTGTATACCAAATCGGCGGCTTGCGATTGCTGCGCTACAGCAACTGCTCTCATCATCATGACTGCCAGTAACGGCAGCCAAAATCTATTCATTTTGCGGTCCCTTCCCATATCTCCACGTTGTCCAACTCAACCTTCGCTCTACCATACAGACACACGTAGACATAGTAGTCCTTCCATGTGTGTGGAGTAAACTGAATCGTGATTCGCCCCCGGGTTCCTGCCGGGCCGCCCATGTAGCGCGCGCCGATATCCTTCTGCCAGCCGCCTTCGGTCGTGCGTGCGCCTGCGGAGAGCCAGTCGCCCAATGGCTCAGCATCGCGGTCAATCCAGTAGTCCATCACCACCCAGTAGGTCTTCCCGGTCTGGAGGGGAAGTGTAGCAGGATCGGTCG
>JACQGJ010000206.1 GCA_016199605.1 Armatimonadota bacterium
ACTTGGTCTACTTGGAAATCTACCACCAGAGGACGCACCGACAAGTCGCCACGGCTCCTGCGGCCGCGCTGCCCAAAGAAGCGAACATTCTCATCAATGGTCTTGCACACGGGTTCGACGAACGAGGCAAAAGCCTGCGAGACGAGGGAGTTCGAACGTAGAATGCCCTGCCTTGTGAAGGACACTGACGCAAGAACCCGGTGATCCTGGCAGGCATCAAACTGGAGGGATTGAAACCACCCGTTGTGTTGGTAGACCCAATCGAAGGCTTCGCCGAGTTCCATGTTTGGCCAACTCACCATCTTCATCACTCGTTCGTCTTCGGCAGGATGGTCTTCATCAAACCGGACGCGCAAGGAGGCTCGTCGGATGACGAGCCGTGAGAAGGAGTTCTGTTCGACAAATGCTTCGAGCAATCGGCGTAGACGGCGGTGCGTGATGAACGTCGTTACCGCTTGCGGGTAAGACTTCTCAATAAGAGCTACCAGCCGCTGGAAGAACCATGACGACTCGAGCGTAAGAAGTACGTAGATTTTCGGGTACTCCGAGTGAACCCACACGAAGAAGCGGCCTTCTCGCTGATGCTCCTGTGGATGTTGGCTTCCATTGGAGGAGGAGCACACACCATTGAACAGCATCAAACCTTCTTCTTCGTGCAGAGCATGGATTCTCCACTCCGTTGATTGTGCGGCTTCTTCCAGCAAAGCGGCGGGGCTAGTGGATGAGTAGAACGGAAGGGCCCTGACATTCAACTCGTGGGCCGCAACGACTCCCTCGATGTCCTCCAGTAACGTGTCACGGGTGTGGCACTGGTTGTAGAAAGGTGTGAGAAAGTCAAACGATAACATGATTCTTCACCCGGGAGACTTTCATCAAAAGGCACTGACGGGCACGCAAGCCTGCGTTGCTTGATCCATTGTCTCAGACTTTGGTCACTATTGGCAACGCTGGTTCAGTTGGAAAAGCTCGGCCGCAACGGTGGGTCGAGGTAGATCAGGTCCACAGACTCGTCCGCCACGTGTTCCCCCCAGGATCGTCAGATGGTCGCCGTAGCAAAGAGTGTTTTTCATTCTCGATTTTGGCTTTTCGATTTAGGCTTGAACGGATTGAGGGGGATTATACACAAACGGGAGGCGCGGGGCAAGAGGGCGGCGGAGTCACCGAAGACATGGACGACATCACGACCACCTCCTGTGAACGGATAAAGTCATTGCTACGAGTCAGCGTCGCTGCGAGATGACTCCCAGGCTCTCTACTTCTAACCCACACGAGAACACGACGAGCGGAGCCGTGGTTTTGATGAGCTGGGCATAAGATATTCACTGCCTGAAATCCGTCAACCAGGAATCCGCGGGTTAAGAGTGTGGCTGGCACGGCGCTACGGTCGGACGAGTTCTTGGTCTTTCTGCATCGACAGCATCCGCTGGAAGTTCCCACCGAGAATCTTCTCACGGCTGTGCAGTGGCAAGTCGGCCCACGCGACCCAACCGAGTTGTTGACGGGGGTCTCGCATGGGAGCGTCGGAGCCGAAGAGAATCCGGTCGTCTCCCACCTCCGAGACCATCCACTCAATCACCCCGTTCGTCACGGTGGTGTATGTCAGCTCCGCCCAGACGTTCGGACAGTCTTTCATCACGGCGGTCACGTCCCTCGCCATCGCGAAGGACATGCCGACGTGGGCAATCATCCATTGGACGTTCGGATAGTGCTGCGACAGGTCACGAACCACCTCCATGCCACCGGCCGGACCACCGGTGTGCAGGAGAGCGTAAAGCCCGCGGTCATTGGCGTATTCCCAGCACAACGCGAGCAAGGGATCGTTGTACTTCAGCCCGAGGCGGACGTAAGGCTTCAATCCGACGAAGCCCTGCTCCTCGACTCGTCGGCGCACCTCCGCCATCAGATCTTCCTGCGAGAGATGCGTGGGGTTGAGGTACACAACGCCGAGGAACCGGTCCGGGAACCGGGCGACAGCCCGCGCCACGATCTCGTTGGACTCGACGCAGTCTGAGGCTATCGGCCCGGCCCACGACATGATTGCCGTCTTCTGAATCCCGATAGCGTCCATCAACTCGACCATTCCCTCGGCGTCGCCTCGGTGCATCACATAGCCTCCCGCGGCGTTGCCGCCCTCGTGCAACAGGTGGCAGTGGGCGTCGAGAACCGGGGCATCACCTAAGGGCTCACCGAGGGCGACGCGATCCGTGAGCGGGTCCTGCGGCCGTCCCGCCGCCGTAGGAGTTTGGCCGCCCAGGAGTCGGCTGAGGTTCCCTCCGGCGATCTTCTCCTTTGCCTCTTGCGGGATTTGCGCGTAGTCCACGTAGGTGCGCGCCGCTCCAGCACTCATTGCGGGAAGCCCGGTGCCGAAAAGTAGTCGCTCGGTCCCGAAGCGTTTCGTGTACTCCTCGATTCCCCGGTTGATCTGGTAGGTGGAGAACTCAAGGTGAAGGTTGGGATGACGCTCCATGAGAGCGGTGACAACACGCTGTACGTGCCAACCGACGCGCTGGAGCAAGACCGGCAGTCCGGGATGCCCGCCGAGTAGATCGCTCAGAGCATTGAAGGCGCCGTCCGTGCCGTCGGGCAACTCGCTGTAATCGATCAGAGTCAGCGTCCTGTCTCTCTCAAGGGCCCTCAGCGTTGGACCCATTACCGCGTCTGCCAAAGGGTAGGCGTGAGTGCTTGGACAGAGCTTGACGGCTCGGACGTGGTCTTCTGCCATAGCCGTCAGCAAGTCCTCCGGATCCTTTTCAAAGTCGCCCACGTCCGGTGGAAGAATCGTCCAGACCGGAAACAGCCGATCCGCGGCTTTGGCGATTTCCTTCTTCAGACGCTCACGAGCGTCCACCGGATCGTTATGCAGGGACAAAGTGTGAACCACGAGAGCCCCCGAGATTCCGCAGTGATCCATCGAGCGGAGCACGTCGTCAACGCTCCACGGCGCTACCGGGTCCTTGTCATTCCGGGGTCCGATCTCACAGTTGCAGTCAAAGTAAACCAACACGTCACCTCTCCCATTACAGTTCATAACAATCGGTTCGTCGCCCGCGCAGCAGGTCGTTGTGGTCATTGATCCGCTTGTCGTCAGAGAGGGCAGGCTCTATCTCTGAGACGGCGACACCTGCATCGCTATCGCCGAGGCGAACGAGTATCTCTCCGCGGGGAGAAACAACTTCGCTATCGCCGATGAACCGCAGGTCATGACCTCCGCGATCTTCCCGCCCAACACGGTTTGCGGTGGCGGCGAACACTCGATTCTCGAGACAGCGGGTCACCAGGGCGTCAGGACAATGGGGCATGACAAGATTTGCGGGATGCGCGATGATCTGAGTGCCTTTCAAGGCCAGCGTCCGGGCGCTTTCCGGGTACATCCAGTCGAAGCAGATCATCATCCCGATTCTTCCGACGGGTGTGTCGAATACGGGAAACCCCAGGTCGCCCGGCGCGAAAACCAGGTTCTCCCTGTCGAACAGGTGGACCTTGCGATATCGTCCAACCAAGCCGGAGGGCCCAACCAGAGCAGCGGAATTGTAGAGGTTGGGTCCTCGTTCCGCAAAGCCGTAAACAACGTAGCGTCCATACTCCCTGGCGAATTCGGCGAGGGACACAAAGGTCGGCCCGTCCATCGGTTCAGACAGCGCCTCCGCCTCGCGGCCGTCAAGGAAGTTGTAGCCAGTATTGAAAAGCTCCGGCAGCACGTAAAGGTCGGCCTCGACGCTGCTCATGAGATTGAGAGCGGCCTTCACGTTCGCCGAGGCCTCACCGAACACAGGAGAGGTTTGTACAATGGCAAGTCGCATGACATATCCAGTGAGGAAGATGATCGCATGATAACCGAGGTCGGGATATCTTTCAAACCGACGGGCAGGAAAACCTCCACCGGACGCTTACCTGAGGGAGGTTCGGTATGACGCGACTTGAGACAGCGATTCAAAGATTGCGGGAAGCCGGCGCTTCGTTGCTCATTATCGTGAACAGTGAAGTGGTCTTCCAGTCGCAGGAACCCGGCCTCCGCAGCCTCGTTGGGTTTCTCGTGCAGCAACCCGGAGGGATGGCGGGAGCCACGGTGATCGACAAGGTCGCTGGAGCGGCGGTCGCTCGCCTGTGCGTTCATGGGAAAGCGCGCAGGGTATATTCGGCTACCGGCAGCGAAGAAGCGCGATCCGTCTTGCACCAGGCAGGAGTGGAGTTCGCCGCAGAGACGTGGGTCCCCCACATTCTCAACAAGGATCGCACGGAGGTCTGCCCGATGGAGATGTTGAGTCGCCAGGTCGAGCCGTGCGAGTTCCTTGAGTCCGTGAGACATAAACTCGGGATGGTGTAACGTGTGAGACCGGAGTTCCTGTTGTGAGACAGTCCAACTGTCTCACAACAACGTGGTGTTTTCAAGCTTAACGAGTATAACTTGTGAGACTGGAGTTCCAGTCCAAGGAAACAGAGAACTGATGATTACCTCCAAACACCGCGTCCACGCGGCCCTCAATCGCCAACCAGTTGACCGCGTTCCGGTCTTCATGTGGTTTCACCCCTCCACTGTTGAACGACTGGCACAGTTACTGGAGATACCCCCTGCCTTCGTCGGAGAAGCGATGGGGAATGACGTGCGGATGACGTGGGTGAATAATAACTATGCGATGGAGGGAATCGTTCACCAGAATGAGGGCGAGTCCCATGTGGACTTGTGGGGCATCCGATGGACGAAGGAAGGCGACTTCAACCAGATCACGGAGTACCCGCTGAGGCGCGCCTCCCGCGAGGAGTTGCTGGAATACAGCTTCCCTTCGGAACATCTGGAGTTCCTGCTGCAACGAATGGAGCCTGTGGTCGCGGCCAGGGAGGATTACTTCATCGGTTGCGATGTATCGCCTTGTGTCTTTGAGATGTACTGGCGGCTGCGGGGGATGGAGCTGACGATGCTGGACATGGTCGAGGACCCGGAACTGGCGTATGAAATGCTGGGGCGATGCGCCGAGTTTGCCGTGAAGCTGTCCGTGGAGGCGTGCGGGCGTTTCGCACTTGACTGGCTGTGGTCAGGAGACGACGTGAGCGGCCAGTTCGCCATGATGATGAGTCCCGCAACCTGGCGGGAGATGATCAAACCACACTTGCAGAGAGTCTTCACAGTCGGCAAGGCACACGGGTTGTGGGTGGCGCATCACTGCTGCGGCGCGTTGCGGCCGATCATCCCTGATCTGATCGAGATGGGTTTGGACGTCCTCAACCCCATCCAGTGCAACTGTCCGGGGATGGTTCCGCTGGAGCTTAAACGCGAGTTCGGCAGAGACCTCGCCTTCATGGGAGGCGTGGATACCCAGGGCGTGCTGCCGAACGGTTCAGCCGACGAGGTACGGCGTGCGACTGCTCGCCTGATCGAAGGCATGACCTCGGACGGAGGCGGCTACATCCTCGCTGCCTCGCACACAATTCCGCCCGAGACACCCGATGAGAACATCTTCGCCATGTACGAGGTCGCCGGTATCACCCGGGAAGAAATCCTCGACCGCGCCGCGGAAATCCGGTCTGTCGCTCGCGCCTCGAGGTGAACGCGGGGCGGCTTTCCCTGAGACCTCGGTCACTCAAACAACTGCTTGAGCAGGAACTTGTACTTCAAATCGTAGAGTTGCTTCCGCAAGGACCGGGAGTCGTGGGCGGTCCGACGGAGTTCCGAGAGAGGCGCCGTTTGCGTTTGTCCGTGAAGGCGCTCGATGGTTCTCGCCTCCTCCCGCAACGCGGCAGCTTCCCTTGCGAACTCTCTGTCCGCCGAGGCCCGGTCGAGAATCTCCTTGTACTCAACAACGTCTTTGGCGACGGCCTCAAGTTGACCGGCCAGGTGGCCTCTGTAGTCGGCGTTGAGGCGGGCTTCCTGCTCAGCCTTCTGGCCCGCGTCCAGCGCCTTGTCTTGAAACACCAGCTTCGAGTAGTTTTCCGGCTCCAGGAAACGGTTCTGCAGGGGACTCAAACTTGTAAACTGGTCTCCTCCCGAAGTCGTCACAAAGATGTTGCGGCAAAAGGCGACTGTCCATTCCTCCTCGGAGTGAGGTTTGCGCCCCAGCACCGGAAAGGGGAAGCGTAGCTCGATGGTCCACGAGTCCGTGCCCTTGTGTGCTGCGGCCTGCCATTCGGTGCTGCCCGGGTTGCCCTCGCCGCCTCGCCGCGAGCCTGCGGTATTGGCGATGAACTGCAGCACTCTCAGGGAGTCCTTCGGGTAGACAAAGATCTCCACACTGTTGTCGAGCCACAAATCTTCACCCTCACCGCGCTCTCCCGTGATCGCTCCCATGTCAGGCTCCTCACAAACGATCCCGACATACAGGGAGTCTTCGTCCCAGGTCGTGAAGACCGTCGTTTGTTTCACCTCCGTGTAACCACCACCCAACCGGAAGAAACCGGTCATCTCGGGGATGTTCTTCCAACCTGGATCGCTCTCAATGCGACCGTCCAACACGGGAGACACAAGCGAACGATAGCAGCGATACTCCGTGGGATTGGCTGCCCAAACAGCAGAAATGTTGCCGCCAACTGCCACGGCGAACATGAGCATTGCGGTAATCGGAGAGTTTCTCACCAGCCTCAACATGGTTACCTCCTGACGAAGGATTGTCCTGAACCGTCACCTTCTCACTGTCACGTTTGCGGTAGCCTTCAGTCCGGTTGCTACGTCCGTCACTACCAAGGTCCAGGTTCCGGGGTTGTCGTTCAGCGCTGTGTTCAGTTGTCCTGAGACGCGACCTCGCTCCAGAAGCAGGTTGCGAGCGTAGCAGGTCAGTTCCTGCTTCTTCCCGTCAAGGACCCGCAACCTTGCGACGTGTGTCCCGGCCGGGTGATCGGCTCCATCCACCGTGACCGCGTATGCGACCGAGGACCCCGGCCTCAGCACGGAGTCATCCTTAACCTTGACACGGAGGTTGGACACCTTGTAAGGAAGCAAGGCGTAGAGTTTGGCCTGACCGGGGCGAAGGTCCGTCTTAATCGAGTCAGCAAACCCCAGGTATCGATGCGCTCGCATATCGTAAAGATGCGCTCGACGCTGGAATCGCAGGACCACCGCTTTGGCGGGAGGAAGGGCAGCTTCTCTGTTTGTGTATTTTAGTGGGTCAATCGGAAGGTTCTGGGCAAGCCCGAGGTACTCGAGATCACCTTCCCGAAAGCGGCCGAGGTCCACCTTCGGGAACTCGGGTTCAAGGGCCACCGGTCTCTGAACACCGCCCACCTTCAGAAGCTGTGCCACCAAATCGCGCATGGGAGCATCTTCCGCCCATCCGCGAAAGCTCTCCTCTTCGCCCTCCTTCTTCGGTTTGGCAGGGGGCGCTGGTGGAAGCGCGAAGTTCAGCAAGATCCCCTGCCCCTTCCCGAAGTCGTTTGTGACCAGGGCGGCGGCGTCTTCCACTTTGGCGAGACTCTTTCCCTGAGTGACAGTGAGTGATCCATCCGCGAGGGTGGTTGTCAGGGCGGGAAGACTCAGATTCCCGCGACCCACCGTTTGCTCCGCGCGCGGAGAGGGCACGCCCTGGACCGCTTTGAACTCGCGTGGATCCTGATGGACCCCGAACAGGTCATCGAGCGCGCCCTGCGGGTAGGGCGTGCCATGCTCGTTACGGACCGCCGGACGCAGGTCGGCGACGACCGTCCCGCCGTTGGTGGCGAAGCGTCTGACTTGTTCGACCTCAGCCGAAGACATCGCCTGACATCCGGGAAGCAGGAGGACTTTGAACTCCTCGTTCGTCAGTTTCCCCGCTTTCAACTCCTCGTAGGAAAGCACTCGACACTCGAGCCCGGCGTTGTGGAGCAGTTGGGTCATCCGATTCAGAATCTGGTCCATGCTCGGGAAGCCCTTTGTGCAGGTCGCCACGTGGACACTTGACGGCGAGTAGAGCATCGCAATCCCGTCATGTTGTCTCTTGGCGCTCATGAGCAGCTTGCCGATACCCGATTTGATCTCCTTGACTTCCTGAACGTTGGCCTTGAAAAAAGGATAAAGCGAGAGGTCCGGCGCCATCACCGCCCCCGCACCATCGGAACCGTACCAGACCCACAGGGAGTTGCCGCCTTTAAGCAGCGTCATCCACGGAAACCATCGCATAAACGGCTCGTTGCGACATCCCGGATACCCGCCGTACCATCCGCCTCCCAGCAGCGTCCCAGGCTCAGAGAAGTCACGAACCGCATTGAGCAAGAAGTCGCGGAAGTAGATGTTGTTCAGGTTCATGGAGTGCGCCAGCTTCCAGTAATCATTGGCAAAGAAGCTCCCCACTTCGGTATCGGAACCTTCGTAGCCGGTTCTCGCGCCGGGGGCTGTTTCGTTAATCACCTGTCGGCTGTACTGGTAGATACTGGCCCACACCGTTTCCATGTGTCGGCGGTGATCCACCCACCGGGCGATGTTGCCGGTCTTCTGCACCTCGTCGAAGGTGATCGGAGTGACCTCCTCCCACGAGGCGAAGGTGGTTCCCCACTCCCTGTTAAGCTTGCCAAGATCACCGTACTCCTCGCGAGCGAAACGACGGAAATCGGCAACACAGGTCGGGGAGAAACAGAGATCGAAGTCACTGGCGACGAACATACATTCATCCCCCAAGGCGTAGTCGCTCGTGGAATACTTGCCGAGGGATCGTGTAAGCCCCGTCAGGTCCTCACGCAGTTTCTTCAGGTACTCAGGATTAGTCAGGCAGGGGTCACGGACGTGGTCGTCCTTTCGGCGAGAAGGTTGTGGTTGATACCAGTCGGTTTTTGCATCGGTAAAGCGCGTTGCGTACGACAGGTGCCAGAGGTTCTCCATGGGAGCCCATTCCGAAAATCCTGTGTACTGGGTGTCCACCCCATGTTTGAAGTACTCGCGGGCCATGAGACGACCGATGTAGCTGGCCGGTGAAAAAGACGTCCACATCACGAATCGAACGTCCTTGGGGTCCGGGTACAAATCAGAGATCGAGAAGGAGACGTCTTCTTCATCGAGAATCTCGTGACCCTTGTCCTCCAGTAGGCGAGCGGTTACTCGCTGAAGGATTGTAAGAGGCGGAGGCGATTGAAGCTCGAAGCTCAGCGAGTTGCTGGTCAGGGGGAGGATTCTTCTCGCGACCACGCGTTTGAAGTTGTCGAACTGGAGCAACTCAATCGAGAGCCCAGGGGTGAGGTTTGTCACCTCCACTTTTCCCTGAACCGGTTGCCGTTGCCGGTACACCTCCGACGTGAGAGCGAGGGATCGTATTGAGGGTGAAGACGTGACGTTAACCCCAACGGAACCCCAGCCCATCGTCTTTCCGTTTTGCCTGATCCACAGGTCGCCAAAGCAGGACCCGGCAGGGATCCTCGACGGAAGCTTGAAGCTGACCGTGCTTGCACCGGAAGGGATCGGCTTCTTGCTGGAGAGGCTGTAAACGGTCTGGCCGCCTTCTTCTCTGAGCTGGAAGTCGAAAACGGCTTGGGCGGGAGCGCCGGTATTCGTGATCTTGAACTCGACAGAGGGAGCCGCAAGGCCAGACCGATCGAGGGAAACCGCGGAGGGATTAATGGACTCAACCACGACTTCCGGCTCCTTACCGGCCGCCCACAAAATCGCTCGCGAGGCGAGCGAGAGGTGGTAGTCATAGTTCAGTTGCCGTACCTCCATGGGACGAACCGCCAACGCCGGCGTCATCATCTGGTGCTGTGGAACACTGAAACCGCGGAAGATCGCAAGACGCCCTTTGCGGAATTGGGCGGTCTGGAGGACTCGTTGGCCAAACTCTTCAACGTCCTTGCAGTCCTTGTACTCTGGAAAAGATGCGTAAGGAAAGCCAGCAACGATTGCGGGAGGAACCGGGCCGCCGGGCAACTCGAACCCCGGATTGGGGAGTAAGTCGTTACCTTCGTCTCCCACCTTGACCAGGCTTGCGTCATCAAACCAGACCGTTCCCACGCCAAAGTTTACCAGGTAGCAATTCAGGCTTGTGTTGGCTCCGCTGTTGAACGTAACCTCGTGTTTCTTCCATTCGGCGCTCGCGGGCAACCACGTATCGCTGGTCACCGGGAGGAGCAGCGTCAGGGCTTTGTTGTCAGGCAATCCAGCGGTTCGGTACCAGACGGAGAATCGGTACTGCGTGTTCGGGAGCAATGAAATGGGACCGTTATAATAGCCGCCCCGCGGCGGCTCGTGACTGCCCGGCACGGCTTCCTTCCCCACGATGCAGATGGAGGTTTCACCGCTGTGTTTGACGGCCCGGTCGATCTTCCCGACGAAGTCGCCTTTCCCCAGCCAGTCGGCAACGCCGTTCGCAGCCCCCGTCCATAGGGCCCAGCTCCACCGGAACTCCGACGTGGGCAAAAGCCGGCTGATGTACTCATCCCG
>JACQGJ010000211.1 GCA_016199605.1 Armatimonadota bacterium
ACCTGGAGGAGACCAACCAATGAATCGGCCAACAACCATGCGGGAATGCCCCGTGAGAGCAACTGGCTCAAGAGTCGCTCACCTCCATGCCTCGATTCCATCGCTGCGAGTACCAGGCAATGGGACAGAGCAAGCTCGGCGGCGACGGAGACTGCCTCCGGGTCGTTAAGATCATCGACTGTAAGGAGGTCCAGGCTGTCCGACATTACTTGTTGCAGAGTGCGTGCAAGGGTCGGAGAGCGGAGGTCGCCCCAGTGACGGTAGGAAATGCCGGGGTATCTCGCTTCCGACCAGTGGGTCAGGAAAACCGCGCGGCGCTCAATCAGGTTGGTGGTGCCAAGCAGCCTGTGAAGGGTCGCCGTCTTGCCACTGTCCGGGGGACCGATGAGCAGAACAAGACCAGATGGGCGGTTCACCCATTCCTGGCAGAGAACCTGCTGATCCTCCGTTATGCCTGAGGGTGCATCCATCGGTCCGATGACACAGCGCAATTTCATCTGAACAATTTCGCCGTAGATGCTGGGATGAAAAGTAGTCTTGCAGTGCCAGTCCTGGTTCTTGAATCGGAGGTGAATCCTGCCGACTGGAGGATCCTCACCTCGAATCATGGAAACGCCTGCCATCACGTGTAGGCGGTTTCGGACGGGGTTGCTGACATACGAGGGAAGCGCGGCAACCTCGCGCCACACCCCGTCAACACGGTGACGAATCTTCAGCCGTTTCTCGTCAGGTTCAATGGCCATTGTGCTGACATGTTCTGTCAAGGCGCTTTGCAGCAGCGAGTTGACGATCTTAATCACGGGGGCTTCTTCGGTCGGCTCACGTGGTCCCACGATTTCACCTTGCGGCTCCGGCTTGAGCGCGACCTCTTCAATCCGATCGAGCGTCTCCGCCCAGGTGCGCAAGACAGAGGCAGTCAATGCGACTTGCTCCTCTCCGCCCGAGGAAAACTTGAGAAGAAGGGTGCCCAGCCGGGTTGACTGGAGCGCTTCAGAGAAGGGCACGCTTTTCGCTATGCCTTCTGCAAGGAGATGACTGAAGCGCCGCAGTCTTCGGCTGGCTGGTCGCGCGGCGTGTCGAAGCGCCTCGGTTGGTTCCACGCCGTGATCGAGCAACGCGGCTGTGAGACGACACCAGAAGGAGAGTTCCTCGTGGGTCGGTTTGCGCCAGTTGGAATATCGCAGACGATACCCGCTATTTGCGTGATGTCGCAGCACGGACAGGATCTGCGGAACAGCTTCGACGGACTCGGCGATGGCCACAGATTCCGCAACCAGGCGAGGCATGTAAGGCACCGAAGCAACAGCCCGAGCGAAAGATCTGCCTTTCCGCATCCTCACCATGACTTCAACGGCGACTTTCCGATGAAACCGCGGTTGAGGAGAAGTCTCCGCGAGGGTCGCCAAAGCTGCCTCAAGAGATCCGTGGCGATTGACCACCTCGCGAGCCAACAAATCGACCCAGTCCGCCACGGCTTCATCCGACAAGCTTCGAATGGGTATGCGTAGAGGGGATCCACCCGAACAGGGACTCTCTCTGCGGTTGAAATCCTCAATTGCGGACGTAAACCCCTCACCCCAATCGTCTGGGTGTCGCGATTGCTCGTCCGGATTTGGGCCGCCAGTGGGCTCAGCAACGGGATCATTGCGCTGCATGGCGCTTCCCCCTTTCCGGTATGATAGTACTCAATTGATACCCAGATTGCCGAAAGGCTAAACTACCGAGTTAGTTGGATCACGACACCCTTGCCATCGAAGGTGACTTTGGTTCCGAACGGGTACGGCTCACTCCTTCCATGTGGTACGTCCTCTGCTTTGACCATAACCGTCCTTTACCGTCACTCCATAGTGCGAAACTCGATCGCTTGCTCTTCGTCGCATACAACAGGTTGCCAAACAGCAGCCTTTGGCCCGGTTGCACCTCCGAGTAGATGGGTTCCACCTTCTTGACCGGCGGCTTGGCGAACATGTAGCGGGCCTCCTTGAACTCGTGCTCTCACGAATCGTTCATGTAGGAACTCAACTCAACCCTCGGGCCCGGCAGCGAGTGCAGGAACGGACGGACCCCACGCTGACTGCACCGTAAGTTTGACAGGCCGTCATCAGTCCAAGTAGAATGCCCTCACCAATTCACTGGAGTTTGTACGAATGAAGCGTGACATCATTACCATTGACGAAGAGAAGTGCAACGGCTGCGGCGATTGCATCCCCAATTGCCCGGAGGGCGCGATCCAGGTCATTGATGAAAAAGCCCGGCTCATAAGCGATCTGATGTGCGATGGACTGGGAGCCTGCGTGGGGCACTGCCCCGAAGGAGCCATCACCCTCGAGCAGCGAGAGGCCGAGCCTTATGATGAACACAAAGTGATGGCCAACATCGTCCGGCAGGGCGCCAAGACCATCAAGGCGCATCTGGCGCACCTGCAGGAGCATCGTCAGACGGAATACTACGCTCAGGCGCTCGCCTATCTCGAGGAGCACCAGGTGGCGCTGCCGATCTACATGGAAACAAAGCCCCAGCCTGGCGGTTGCCCCGGCTCGCGGGCGATGGCCTTTGCGAAGGACACCCCGGAGGGGGTTGTTCCCTCCGGTCAGCGTCCTTCAGGACTGACCCATTGGCCGATCCAGATGC
>JACQGJ010000212.1 GCA_016199605.1 Armatimonadota bacterium
ACGTATGACCGCGAGCTCAACCGGCTGTCTCAGCGCGATCGAGGTCCATCTTGGCTTCTTGCTGCTGGCGCGTCGGGTGAATTCCCCCGCAGTCTCGTCGGCAGCCGCAGGAGTTCGAACCCAATCAGCTTTGCCTTGGCGGGATCGTCGGCAGTCAAAGTGACCCCGATCACGCTTCCAGTTACCCCGCTAACCACCGGGCCTCCGCTACAGCCTTGCGCCCTGAAGGGCTTGTCGAGCCAGACATACGCCAGAGAATCCACCTTTGTTGGCAGTCGCCGGATGTGCCCGATTATTTTCTGGTCGAAGTCATACAGGATCACAGGATCACCTGCTGCCAACGAGATCGGACCGGCATACCGAAGCGGCCTTCGCTTGTCCAGCGCGGGAGACCGATAGGTCAGAATCTGCACGTCGTTCTGCTGATGAACACGCCCCGTAACCGTTATTCGATCGTCAAAGCTCGGGGAAATCATCTCGGCAGGAGTCTTCCCCTCGAACTGGTGCAGGCTGCACCCGAGGTATCGTTTGCCCTGCCAGTCAAAATGAAAGCCGCTGCCTGCAAGCCCCTCTCCAATAAGCGTTTCGCAGTCAGGGGGCTGAACCTTCAGAGGACGCGGCGAGGCAGAAAGGAAGCCTTCGACAAAGAAGATGATGACGAATACACACACCGCCGTGCTGACCAGAGATGCGACGATACCTGTGATCGCGAAGGGCACACCGCGAATCTCCTCCGGCCGGTGCCGAATCTGCCTTAACGCGATGATGCCGGTAATCAAGCCCGGCACACTGGCCAGAAAGGGAGAACACGTCAGACTGCTCACACCAAGCACACAACTGACGACAGCCAATCCGGAAAGCTTCTTCGTGTCATTCATTGCATTCTTAACCTTTGGTGGAGATCACGTCTTTGCTCGAATCGCCTCCCACCTTCCCCCGGCAATCTTCTTCGCCAGCAAACCGGGTCTCCGGCAAACACGTTCCCTGTTGCGTGCCATGCCTTCCCACGGCAGCCGTAGCAGTCGTCGAGCAACTCGCATCCAGCACACGGAGCCTGCAGATGGGCGCGGATGTCTCGCAGCTTCTTGAATTCCTCGGCTCCAACGATATCCGACATCGGTTGTCCGGTGTCCCGGTGGCCTCCCACTCGCAGAAAGCCATATTCACGGTCCATGCCAGCGCAAGGCTGAACTCCCCCGCGGTCGTTGACGTAGCAATTGGTGTCGTAAAGCCTGCAAGACATCGCGGCGAAGGGAGGATGGGGGATCCAGCCAAAACCAAACTCTGTACGATCGATCACAAGCAATTCCTCGAAAAGCTCCTGATATTTCCAGGGGGCCTCCTCCTCGGAGAAGTCGAGACAGCCTCTGTTGGCAAGCGCCCGGCCGTGCAACGTCGGGATCTCTACCTCCGGCACAATGTTTCTCGCACGCATCCACCGCCATATCTCAGGCATTTCATCGTAATTCTGCCGACAGATGATGGTCTCCAGACCCAGTCGCGAGGGATTCGTGCCGCTGAAGCCCGACCTCAGTAGCGCATCGATTCCCCGTCGAATCCGCAGAGCGCTTCCAGGGACTCCCGTGAGAGCGTCCTGGACATCGTCCTGCAGGCTATTCAGCTTTCCTATGACTGAGACGTCCTGAGCATAGAGCCATTGCGCGGACTTGTCATCTACCATCGTGCAATTCGTGTAGAGATAGCAGTAGCAGCCAAGGCCGTTTGCGTAGCCGATGCACGAGGCGTCGCTTTGGATGAGTGACCTTTGCAGCAGCGGCTCACCTCCTCCCACGATTGAGACCAGGCAAGCACCGCAATCAACTGCCTCCGCAATCACGAACCGAACTTCGTCATCGCTCAGTCCCGTGCGGGTCTCGGGACTCGACTCTGCATAGCAGTAGACACAACGGAGATTGCACGCTCTGCTCAACTCGATGGAGATCCGCTTTAGCGGCGTATTCGCACTCGTAGCCCGCGTTCTCTCTGTGCTTGAGCATAAAGAGGGTGGTGGTGACCACGCGTTCGATCCTGGTGCAAGCTTCACCACCTGCTCATCGTACGCTGCCATTTCCGACCCTCCCTTATGTCAAAACTCAAGATGCTTCAGGATGATGTCACTATCGCTGAAAGGAATGACCTTGTTTCCGATAATCTGATAGTCTTCATGCCCCTTGCCGGCGACCAACAAGACATCCCCTTCCCGAAGCTGCCCCAAGGCTTCCTTGATCGCCATTTCCCTGTCCTCGATGACAATATACTGACCATCGGCCGCGATTCCTGCTTCAATGTCCTTGATGATGGCCCGAGGGTCCTCGGACCTCGGATTGTCTGAGGTAAGAATCACAAGGTCGGAATGCCGAGTGGCAACACGTCCCATCAGGGGCCGCTTGCTCCTGTCACGGTCACCGCCACAGCCAAACACGGTGAACAGCTTGCGGTGTGGCAAGGCGCGCAGCGTCATTAGGACCTGTTCCAGGCCATCATCGGTATGCGCATAGTCCACCAGAATAGTCGCCCCGCGGCGGTTGGGAACTCTTTCAAGGCGACCGGGCACCTGAATGTTGTCGAGCGCGTAGTCGAGAAGCTCTCGAGCGACGCGATCTCCTGAGGTGACTTGGTCGAGGAAATCCCATTCTACCGCCAACGCCCCAAGGATATTCAGCACATTGAAGGTACCGAGCAACGAGGTTCGGCACGTGGGGACTCGTCGCTTCTTCCAGTTCAAGTCGAAAGTCGTGCCCGTCGGTTGAAGTTGGATGTTCTCAGCGCAGAGTTGGGCCTCTCGTTCGGTGCGTTCCCATGGAGGGCCGATGGCATAGACCGTCCTCGCAAATTCCATCTCTGCCGCATGCTTCTGAATCGCGTCAAAACACCGGCAGTCCCGCCAGAGAGAGGACCTCTTTTCGGGCTTTGAGCTCGTTTGGAGCAAATCAAAGAGCAGCAACTTGGCGCGCAGGTAGTCTTCCATCGTTCCGTGAACGTCGAGATGATCACGGGTGATGTTGGTGAAGATGGCGGCGTCGACGTCGACGCCATGGACTCGG
The DNA here is from genome assembly GCA_016199605.1 of Armatimonadota bacterium. Lineage (GTDB taxonomy): Bacteria > Armatimonadota > Abditibacteriia > CG2-30-59-28 > CG2-30-59-28 > JACQGJ01. Next base: position 3,045 of record JACQGJ010000212.1, read on the forward strand.
TCGAGAACAAGAGCGTAGGAGGATACCTCCAAGATGAGTGTGTTCACTCCCGCGTCCATCATGTTGCAGAGGGTTCTCTGCACCACGACTGGCTCGGGCAGGATATTGTCCAACCGGAACGACCTGTTCGCGTAGCGGATGCAGATCGTGTTGATGACGCCCGTTCGCTTGCCCAAGGCCGTGTAAAGTCTGTCCAGCACGTAGGTAGTGGTCGTCTTTCCGTTGGTGCCCGTGACCGCCACGACTTTCATGCGTCGGGACGGATGATCGTAGAAAAGGGGAGCCAGAGACTTGCTGAACTCCCGCGTTCCACGTACCGGAATGAAGTCAACGTCATTGTACACGGACGTGTGAAAGCCGAGGTCCCTACCGCTCTCGTGGATCACGACCTTTGCTCCCTTACGAACAGCCTCCTCAATGTAGAAATGGCCGTCCGTCCGTTGCCCCGCAATGGCAATGAAGGCCGAGTCCGCGACAACATCCCGCGAATCGGTGCTCAAGTGGCGCGCGCGACTCCTGGCGTGGCCTGGCACCCCAAGCTGATCGAGCAACGTACCCATATCAACCGAGCGACCCTCGCTGGGCTGCTGCTGCAGCGTCGTATTCATCCTGAACTCGTTTCCCTTCCGTTTGGCTGCAAATGCCCGAGACGTTGGCACACGAACTGCTGGAATTCGACACCCCGCGCTGCGTAGTCTGGAAACTGGTCCCAGCTCGTACAGCCCGGAGAGAGGAGCAGCACGTCGCCCTCGCTGCACAGGGAAACCGCGCGCGCTACTGCGTCTTGGAAGCAGGGCAAGTGGTCGGAATCAGTCAGACCAATAGTATCACGAATGCGTTCTCCCGCTTCCCCGTAGCAGACAAGGTGCTTGACGCGATGGGCGTGCGTCTGGAGTGGGGAGAAGTCAAGGAATTTGTCCCTTCCACCCATGATCAGGACAACGTTCCCGTGGAAGCTCCGCAGTGCGCCTTCCACTGCATGTACCGTTGTGGCCTTCGAGTCGTCGTACACCGTAACTCCTCGGCAGCGCCCCAGGTACTGGAAGCGGTGTGGGACGCCGCGGAACTCTGTCACCGCCCTGGCGACCTGATGCGGAGTGACTCCGGCCTCGCAAGTCACCGCGATGGCGATGAGGATGTTCTCAATGTTGTGAGCACCTCGGAGAAGACAGTCAGAATAGCGTAAAGCCTGGCCGCGGAAGAAGAAGACCCCATCTGCGAAGAAGTAGTCCGACCCGTGGCGTGACCGGGAGACAGTTCGGGTCTGCACGCGGGGAGGGACGAACGAGGAGATGACAGCGTCGTCCAGGTTCTGAATGAAGATGTCTTCTGACGTGCAGTGGCGGATGATGTTGAGCTTGACTTCTGCGTAATGCTCCAAGGAGCCATAGCGATCGACGTGATCTTGGGCAATGTTGATCACTGCAGAGATGCGGGGGCGAAAGCCCTGGAGGTCCTCGAGCATGAAACTGGAAACTTCCAAGACAAGGAAATCACATCGGAGTATCTCGTCGTACTTCGAAAACACGGGAACGCCGATGTTACCGGCCACGACCACCTTTGCACCGGTCTCGAGGATTTGGGCGATGAGGGTTGTGGTGGTGGTCTTACCATCCGTGCCGGTAATGGCTATGATCTTCTTGTCGCCAATAAGGTCATACAGGAAGTCTACGTCGCCAAGTACCGGTATCTGGCGTCGGACAGCCTCGGCAATCAGGACGATGCTGCGCGGAACACCAGGTGACAGGACAATCTTCGTGATCCCTTGGAGTTGCTGTTCCACTTGTGGTCCGCAGAAGACATCCTGTTCAGCGATCCTCAGTCTGGCAAGCAGCGGTCTGAGCTCGTTGAGCGGCTTGAGATCCGAGATCTTGTACCGGATCGCGTGAGTCTCAAACATAGTGGCAACGGCGAGTCCCGTGAGTTCGGTGAACCCGACCACGAGGAACGTATCTTCGCGAAACCTGTCCCAGCGGGAAGCCATGGGTATGTTGATTCTCCTTGTCAACTCCCGTGACGGTCCTGGCGAGCCCAAGCGCGAGCATACGTGGCTCTCCCCTCTCACGGAGTCTGAAGCGCGACAACTTTCCCTTTCTCGGTGACGACGATGATGAGGCCCTCTGACACTTGAGCTATCCCTCGTATGAGGCTGCCTGCGTTGTACCTCCAGACCTCTTGCCCGGTGGTGGATTC
>JACQGJ010000213.1 GCA_016199605.1 Armatimonadota bacterium
ACCGGCTCCCAACCCGCCTGCGATAACTCCTTGAGGATGGGGACATATTGCTTCATCGCGTCGCGGTTCAGCAGCGTCTGGCCGTTGCCATACCCGCCGGGGAAGACGCCGTAACGCAGATGCCACTTGATCCACTTGTCGTCCTTGTGGTGTGGCTGCACAGGTAGGGAGCAGACGGGTTTGTGGTAGGCAAGCACGCGGGCGAAGGGGGCGAGGCTCTCGATGCCCCACTCGTAGCCGTGGATGTCGAGCAGCCGATACGTGAACGGGAACTGCGCGCTGCACGTGTTGGCAATCACCATCTTGTCCGGGTAGCGGCGCAGATATTCAGCGGTGAACTCGTAGGTCGTGAAGTTCTTGATGATGACCGGCCTCGCGGTCTTCGTCTCGAAGCAGAGGGGCAGCGACTCATACGGGAACTGCTCCCGCCTCCGGGACAGCCCGGCATCCACGACATGGTAGTTGTCCTGACCGATACCGTCCACCTTGCCGCCTTTCAGTTCATACTCGGGCCACGCTCGGGGCATCCAGAAGTCGAGGAAGAAGGCGCCGACACCGTCGGGCAAGGCCGGGTTCGCGTTGCACGGGACGTACTTGGCGATGAGCAGGTCGAATTCAGTCTTCGACGCTCCTCCGTAGATATTCCCCCGCTCGTCGTAGATCAGCGAGTTGAGATACGCCTGCGCGCTCTTGCGCAGTGCGGCGTCCCGGTCGCCCAGACACGAGCTATAGGGATGGTCATACTTCCACTGCGGCAGCGGCTCCTTGCGATTCGGATCGGCGATCCATTTCAGCCGGTTGACGACGTCCTCGCTGGTGGCCGACTTGAATTCCTCCATCGTCTGGTGCATGTTCGTCGCCTCGATGTATGGGAATACACCGATGCCGTGCTCGTTGTCCCACTTCGCCGCGTCCCCGCCGCTGAGGCCCCAGTGGTAGGCAAAGCCCAGCTCGTCCACGTTCGGCACGTCGGCGCAGTTGCCCCAGCACACCCAGCCGCCGTCCCGCTTCACCCGCTTGATGAAGAACTGCGGGAACATCGTGTAATACTTCTTCGCACACGAGCGGAAGCCCCACGTCGGTTCGTGGGTGAAGATGCTGAAGTCCACCGAAGCCGTCGACTGCCAGCGCTTCACCTCCGGCACCAGGGCAAGATCAAAGGCAATGAAGAACTGCTTCGTCGCCGAGTTGTAGACCATGCGGCAGAAGCGCGGCTGGTCGAGCGGAATGCCGAACGCGATGGCAGACCTATCGTTGCCTAATGTGGCAAACGGATACAGCGAGTTTATCCCGTTCGCGCCGGCGGCGCTGTCGGCCGCAGGGGAAATGAACTCGTCTTCGTCTTCACCGATAGGACGGCTGCCGCCGCCTGGGCGGCAGTGCTCCAAGTCGTCCTGCCATTGCCACTTCGCAGCCGCGGCGACCGGTAATGCAAAGTAGAGTGTCACCGCCCGATCTTTACCGGTGAGGTCCTTCAGATCGCAATGAACGTCAATTCGGTCTGGCTTCGCTGTATACGTCGCATTGACTGTGACGTTCATGCACTTCGCCGATTGTGTCGCCTGGTTCGCGAGGGATTGCATCCCGACGCGCACCATGGTTTGGGGATTCAATCCCCTTCGACTTGGTTCCGCTTTGGGATGCAATCCCTCGCGAACCTCCTTACCTGCCTTCACCGTCCCGCCGACGGGCACCGGCTGCGATTTCGCGGCGAAGTCGCGCAGCAACAGACCGCTGAGCGTGGGCGTTTTCGGAGTCAGGGAAGTCTTTCCGACGCGCACGTCGGCGATGCTCCCGTCACCTGAAAGTGCGAGTGCCAGACCATCCTTCGTCGCGAGAGTACACTCGGACTCACGAGTCCGAGTCGCCTTCGGCTTCTGGGCGACGGCGAAGAACTTCCTTGCGAAGGTCTGGAAATCGAAGGTAATCTTCTCTGGCTCCAGCTTCCCGACCGCGCGATACACCGCCTCCACCTCCTTCGGGTCTTTTGCGGTAAACACGGCAAACGCCACATCGTGCGATTCTCCCTGAAACAGGTTTGTGGTGCGCGGGTTGCAGATCAGGTAGGGGAAGCCGCCGACCTCGCCCTTTGCCACATCGCCGCTGGAATCCGGCGCTCTCCCAACCTTGCCTTCGGTGATGACGCCGAAGCCTTCACCGCTTTTCCGCTGACCGATATGGACCCACCGATACCGCGGCAACACGTACCAGTCGTTGGGGAAGTCGCGTGCGACGGCGCCGGGAGAAACGTAGTGCGTGACCGCCGTGGTGAAACCCCAGTAATAGTAGGAACTGCCGCTACCCTCGCTCAGCCGCCGGACGCGGCTCTTCACAAAGAGGGTGGGAAATCCCAATCGCACCTCAAGCTCCAACTCCATCTCATACCGCGGCGATCCCTCCGACAAGTCCCACGTCGCCCGCACGGCCTTCACCTTGTCGGTGTCAGTGAGGACTTTCATCTCCCCCAGCTTCTTCGGGACGAGCCAGATGCCCTTCCCCCCCGCATCGGTTCCGGCGATGTTCACGTAGATACCCAGCGGCTGGATATGCCCATCGTCAGAGAGGGTATAGGTGCGGTCCCCCGTGCCGAGGACTATCGCGTGCTCGGACACGCGGCAGGAGACCTCAGCACCAACCGGAGTGATCCCAATCCAAACCAATGCAAGCAGCCATCTCAATCTCATCCAAACAACCTCCTGTTGCCCCAGCCGAACAACGCCACGTGGATGTGTTTTTAGCACGCGGACCCGCATCATATCGCAAACCTGCCGTACAATCAATTGCGGGTGTCCGAGGGTGATGGTATACTTGCGGCGATGATCCTATGAGATAGGGCAAGGGCTAAGGCAGGTAAGAAGCCGAATGGAATCGGAGCGCGGTCTTCTCAGTCAAGTCGCTCAGGGCGAAAGTGGAACCCGCGAGTTCAAACGGGCGCTCGACAACCCGGAAAGCGTGGCGGGAGAGATCGTCGCGTTTGCCAACAGCGAAGGGGGAGCCCTGTGGATAGGCGTCGAGGACAACGGGGAGATCATCGGGGTCGAGAGCACTGATAACGTCTTCCAGTCTCTGACCAATATATGCCGCGACCGCTGCATCCCCCCGGTCAGTCCCGTCCTTGAGCAGCACAATATCGGCGACAAACAGGTTCTCCTCTTGGAAGTCAGACCGGAACTCAAACGGATGAAGCCGTATCGCACAGCAGAGGGGCGCTTCTACCTGCGGGTGGGCAGAGACAAGAAAGACGCCACAGGTCGAGAACTGGTGCGTATCTCACAGGCGGCAGGCGAGTAGCACTACGACGAAAGCCCGGTGCTGGGGGCAGGACTTGAGGAGTTGTTCTTGCCCGCATTCCACGCCTACCACGAGCTGCACTTCGGTCTGTCGCTGGAGGATCAACTTCAGCAGAGTGGCGCGAGTCTGGAAAAGGTCCTACGCAACATGCGTCTCGCCCATGATCTCGATGGGGAATTCGTGCTGACCGTTGCCGCCGTGCTTATTTTCGGTCGAGACCCTCAAAGGCTGCTCCCTCAAAGCAGGCTTTCGGCGGTCGCCTTTGCAGGGAGGAATGAGGACTCGGACATTCTCGACCGCCGGGAGATTGTAGGGCGGCTGCCATCAATCGTTGACGAGACCCGGCTCTTTCTGCAACGCAACATTCGTCGTCCTGCGCGGGAGCAGGGCTTTCGGCGCGAGGACCTTCCTCTGTATGACCCGACGGCCTTGGGAGAAGCAGTCGTCAATGCGGTGGTTCACCGGGACTATAGCCTCAGTGGATCCCAGATTCGCCTGTTTCTTTTCGAGGATCGCCTCGAGATCCGCAGCCCCGGCATCTTGCCCAACTCGGTTACTCTGGAAAACATAAAGTTGGGCGTGCATGCCGAACGCAACCGCGCCCTTGCGACTCTGCTGACCCAGTTGGGATACATGAGCGCCATCGGAACCGGAATCCCTCGCCTCATCGTCCGTCTCTCCCGCGACCTCTCCGGTCGAGAACCCGAATTTGAGATTATTGGGGAAGAACTCCGACTCCGCATCTGGCCGCGACCGACTCCCTGACTGCTTCGCTCTCCGTAGGAACGTTGGCCGCAAGAGGTTTGACGACCTTGACGAGTATAGAAGACCTGTGATGAGAGGAAACGAGACGCGAACCATCCCAGCGAATTCCACAACTTCCACGCCAAGTCCGTCGGGGTGTGCTAAAGGATGCGTGCTCACCCTTATTGCGGTCAGCGCGCTCTTCTGGACCGCGGTGGCGATGGTGGTGTGGACTGGCGCCAACCGGCACTCGAACACCTTGAGCAAAGGTCGGCTCAAGAAGAAGCCCGTCATGATCACTGTCAAGCCCTACGAAACCTTGATCGGGGAAGGGTTGTCGGGCGCTGGTTTCCATTTTGAGTGGGACGGACATCGGTTCATCGGGTGCAGCCTGCACCAGTTTGAAGGTAGAACACCAGCCGAGATGATTCCTCTCTCGGATGAGAAGAACGCGAATGTGAAAGTGGAAAAGAGGGTCTACAAACAGAAGGATGTCCAGATTCTCACCTACACCTCTGCCTTCCTGGACGCCGTAAAGCCCCTGATCTATCGTCCCGGCATCTCCCTCTCGTCGGGTGACCCAGTGATAATGATCAACCTGGATCAGCAGATTGCCGGTCATATCACCGAGATTGAGAGAGCCCCCCGTTCGGCGGAGTTCGAAGTCGAGAAGCCCTTTGAGGCCCAGGGATGCAGCGGCTCGCCAGTAGTCAGTGGCCTCACCGGAACGGTGGTGGGAGTTGCCCTGACAGCAGACAGCCCAGACGCAGCCCGGCTGGTGGGCTTCGAGATCCTCGATCTTCCCGAGTCCATCAAACACTGAAATCGGCGTTGCCCCTGGGCAACCCCAGCGCAATCACTTGGAGGGTGCTCCCGTGTCGCTGACTCCCGACCACCAACCAGTTCCGAATTGTGGTCTACAACTCCGACGAGCAGCAGGCGGAGCGTAACACGCTCCCGCTGTCGCAGGGGGCCGTAGATGGTCACGCTCCCAGAAACCCCTCATCATGCTGCACGGACTTGTAGCCGTTCTCTGTCAACCAGCGGACGCAGGTCTCGACTCGGTCGGCGTAGTCGGGCAGGTGGTGGCTGTAGAAGGGGTAGAAGTACTGCTCGTGGATCATGACTTCCATCAGTTGCGAGTGGTGCGGTTCGGCGGCTCGCCCGGCAAGACGCTTGGGGATGTCCTCCAGTGAGACGTTGTTGCAGTTGATGTCATAAGCGGTGAAGAGAAGGTCCTCTTCGGTATCCCACCAGTAGTCGCGGGTCTGCGCGTGCGGGATGACTTCGCTGGGGAGATAGTAGGCAATATGCGGCTCGGTCGGCCACTCGTCCGGGTAGGGACATGCCAGCCCGCGGATGCCCCGATCCCGCACCGCGCGGCAGGCGTCCCGGCTGGCGCGCCCCCAGTGCAGCGTCGTGAAGCTGGTCAGCACCTCCTCGCCTGCGAAGCGGACGATCTCTCCGATGATGTTTTCATAGACACCCGCGATCTCTTCGTAGGTCGCGTTCTCGTGGGGATAGGCCGGTTCGTTGGCGAGGGCATGATACGCCAGCTTGAGCCAGTCGGCATTATCCTGCCATTCCGCTTTGAACTTGTCTGGCATCTGCGGAAGAGAGAAGTCCGCCTCGTCCTGCCAGTAGATGTTGTGCTGCACGCTGGTGCCGTAGGTGTCGCGCAACCGCTTCCACATCGAGAGGTAGGGCGTGTCAAAGATGGACTTGTAGCTCCCCGCATTTTGCGCGAGGTCACGCAGGAACCAGATGTTGTCATCAGTGGAGAAGCGGTAGCGTTTGAAGCAGTTGCGATCCCACAGGACTTTGATCTCGTGGTGAGGATCCTCGGCGCGGGGCCCGGTATTGGCGCGGAGGCGGGTCAATTCTCCAACGATCAGCAGCGGCGCTGTGAAGGTTGCGCCGGACACGCGGGCGCGGCGACCGTTCACTCTCACTTCGCTGCCCGGCGGACACTCGCCGGAGACCTCGATCATCAGTCCCGAAGGCGTTTGCCTGCCATCGAGGAAGTTCAGGATGTCCCCATCGTGGGGGGAAGTGATTTGAATCCTGATTTCATTCATTCTGCGTTCTCTCCTTCGCCTAATTCTACAACTCGCTGAATACCTCAGGTCGTGGCAATCCCTTTCCACGCTTCCCGAATGCTCCGAATCAGGGAATCGATGTGTTCCGGCGGCGTTTGTTCGGGTGTGTTCTCTCCCATGTTCACGATGTAGCCGCCACGGCTGGCGACATCCGACACGAGTTGGTTGACGGTGGCGGTGATCGCTTCGTCTGTGCCATGCCACACCAGGTTGATGGAGTCGAGGTTTCCGCTGAGAGCAATCCGGTCGCCCACGGCATCCTTCACCTCGCCCATGTAGGGACCCGCCTCCACGGACAGGATATCCGCTCCAGTCTCCGCCATCGCCTCGAGGTGTGGAAGCTTGTTTTCGCCGGCATGGTAGATGACCTTCGCTCCCGCTTCCTGCAACATTGATGCGACTCGCTGCGCGGGTTCCAGGCAAAGCTCGCGATAGAGATTGACGGGCAGGAACCGGCTCGACGCGCTGCAGTCCCCGAGCCATAGGATGTCTCCACCAGCTTCAAGGACGGCCCTACCCCAGCACACGGCAAGCTCCTCAATAAAGCGCATGGACCGCCTGAGGAAGTCGGGATCATCGTAAAGCATCAACATCGTCTGCTCGATGCCGTAGAGCAACGTCAGCCCGGAGAACGGCGCGGCCGTGCTGCCCATGATGAGGATGCTGTCGCCCCATCGGTCCCGCAGTCGCTTCTCTGCCTCGAGGTGAGCGGGCATTCGGCCCTCCTTCGTAGGATCGGGAAGGCGCAGCGACTGGAGCGTCTCTTCTGTCGCCGGGAGATACTTCTCCACCGCAAAAGGAAGGTGGGGCGCGTTGGTCACTTCGATGCCCAGCGGCTCGTATTCGAACAGGTCGTCGATACACATCCCCGCCCAGTCAATGTCGAACCGCTCGATGACATTGCTCCACGCCTTTTCCATCGCCTCCGGCTTCGTCGAGTATTCCTCGTAAGTGATCCCCGCGAGGTGCGCGCTGAAGGGATCCATGACAGGGAGAATTAGCGGCTGTTCAGGTACACCGAGGTTGCAGACCGTTCTCAAATCAGCGCGAACTGTATCGCGTGCCATGGCTCAATTTCCTCTCATGAGTAGCTTCTGTTAGTGGACATGCACCGGTTGTAGCCATACGGTTAGATTGAAGAAAGAAGAGCACAGCAACCCACACAACATCACCCCAGTCCACAGCTTTCTCCACTTCTCACCCGGGAATCCTGCCGCACCCATCGCGAAAAGGCAGGAGATGGCTGGCAGCATCGGGTGCAGATAACGAGCCTGAGCCTGAAAGTATGTGAGGTTGAACTGAACGAACTGAGCAGCCACCAGGAGAACCCCGAGGGCCAGCACCGCGAGATGTCCCTTGTTAGTCATGGGCTTGCGGCTTGTCGGCGCCTTCCTCGCTTTCCGTTGTCCGAGTTCCACCTGTCTCCTTGTCGGGAGAACCATCCCCATCAGACTTGAGACTGAAAGGACCGCAAACAGCAGGACGAACGTACAATAGACTCCCGCGCCCTCGCCTTTAGCATACATCAGGGAGAGGCGAGTGATCGACTGGTTGACTTCCCCAAAGATTCCCCAGAAGGTCATGTAGGTAAGCTGCAGAACCATGAGCACATAAGCGGTCAGGCTCATACCTTTCTGGAGAAAGAAAGAAGGGTGCGGGCTGGACTTGAACCCCTCGTTGAAGGCGTGGAGGGCGAAGGGATCGCCGTAGAGTTGAGTGTTTCGGACCAGCCATCCACCGCTGACCAGAGCGGCAACGACGACAACGATAGCGAAGTCCCGCACCGCTCGCCTGAGTCCGACTGAACTGGCGTCACCTTGAAGCAGGAATGCCATTCCCGCCAATGGAAGCAGCAGGAGGCAGGTAGTCTTGGTGAGAAGTCCAAGTCCGATGCTCAGGCCGATCAGTGCATCCCTCTTCCACTCGCCCCTCTCGGGAACTCCGTGCAGCAACAGGAGCAGCACGAACGCACACAACATTCCAGCCAGAGCATCGTTTCCCACAGAGGCGGAGACATTCAAGTGCATCGGCAGCAGCGCGGTGAAAGCCGCCACGGTCAGGGCCAGGGAAGGCTGATCAGGCCTGACCTTCCGGGCAATGCGATGGGTCAGGAAAACAAGGACCAATCCTGCGAGCAAAGACACGAGCCGAGCGGCGTAGGCGGGGGCGTTGATGGAGATCCTGCCTGCAACCCAAGAGGAGGGGACACAGAGCAGATAGTAAAGCGGAGGCTGGTGAGCTTCGTAGATCCCTTCCTCTCTCCCGTGAAATATGGGGAACCGGTGCTCCTTTGCCAGGTGCTCGATATATTGCAGGTGCGCCGTTTCGTCCGGCTGCCGACCCAAGGGAACGCGAACGAGGTAGCACGAGGCAAGCACCCCGTATGCCAGTAGGATGATCCCGAGCCGAAATCGCTCGTCTCTTGTTGCCTTTGAGTTCGGCTTCCCCAATTCACACTCCATTACTTGAGTGGCCTCATTTAATTCTCATCAACAGGAATTGTCCCCTGTGCGTCTCATGAATCAGCTCAAGCTCTCCTTTTTCGAGTGCTCCCTCAATTAACCCCTGCAAGGCGCCCTTCTTCTCCGATAGCGAGAACCATCGCTGGTTGACCAACACGTGCGTACTCTTCAGGCGCTGCCATTCTCGTTTCAGGTCGTGGTAGGAGTGAACTCGCCGGTAGTCGATCAACTTGTGGTGCCCCGGATCCCCCCACAGGTACTCCCGGTCCAGGTAGAAACCCCGGGGTTCTCCATAGGTGACGATCTTTGCGTCCGGGGGCAGGTTAGTATTGATCCACTGAAACATCGAATACTGGTCGAGGGTGGAGGTCAGGTATTGCTCCTCGGAAACCAGCCCCAATCCCGCGGACAAGGGGCCCGCGTTCACACACACGTTTAGTCCGAGGAGCCCTGCTCCGAGGACGATAAGCGCAACGTTTGCAGCCCACTGAAGCGGTCGACTCCGTTGCTGGAGCGCGTCCACTGCGTAACCAACGGGCAGGCTTAGAAGCGCCAGGCAGGGCACGAGGTAACGATTGTACTGCATCATAAGGAACCACGTGATTGTCAGAAAAGCCACTGTGCCAAGCAAGGCTTTCACTGGAGGCGGCTTGCCGACGAAAAGCAACGGCACAAGGAACACCAGATATAACGGTCCCACGGCGCTTGTAACGGAAGGTTGCACTTCGTAGCGAATCGGAGCGGGATTGAAGGGATAGAGGGAGACCCGCCACGGCGTCATGAGAAAGCCTTCCAGGCTCCGGTCGCCGTAGGATTTCTGCTCTTTCCAGTAGCTTTTCTCCATTGCCGAATCCCAGTTGCGACCATGGAAAACACTGTAGGCAAAGGGGTACACGGGGTTCCCCGTGGAGAGGCAGGTCTTGATATACCAGGGCGAAGCGATCAAGCCCGCGAGGACAAGCACGCGCAACACCGGCATAAGCGGAAACCGGCCCTCCTTTCCGCAAGAGGAATCTCGCTGACCGCTTAGTTTTGTGGCAACAGCGGCGACCCCGACCAAGCTGAAGAAAAGCACCACGCCCAGGTATTTGGTCCCCATCATCCAACCACCGAAGAGGCTCGCGGGGATCCACCATTCGGAGCGCTTGCCGAAACGCCACTCAAACACTGAGTAGAAACCCAGAACTGTGAACAAGGCCAGACCCACGTCCACGTAGGCGGTCGTTGCCTCCGAAAAGACAACCGGGGTGATGGCGAAAACGACCGCCGCAATGAGACCTGTCCTCCGTGAGATGTGCCGCGATCCGAAAAGATAGAGGCAGGCAACGGTAAGGAGATAGGCGACAAAGTGAAAGAGCTTTGCCGTCACAGGACCGTGCAGGGCAAGCCCCAACGTGTAGAGCATCTCCATCGTGAACGGAAAATTCGAGTGATGGTCAAAGGGGATATAGTGAATGCGATGGTGGGAAAGGTAGATTTTGGGGCTCGCCAGATGGTAACTCAGCGAGTCGAAGTCCCCTGTGCTCGGAGGCGCAAGAGCACAGCAGAGGGCGAAGCAACAGATAACCGCTGCCCAGCCTATCAAGAGACTGTCCCATCTTGTCCAAAGCTCAGGATTGCCGCTGCGCTCCTTCCGTCCGCCCCCCCCCTTGGGTCGGGCCATCACACAGGACAAGAGAGCGGTCACGAGAAGCAAGGCGACAAGAGCGCCTCGTGTTAGAATCCCACAAAGCCCGAGGCCAAGAACGAGGTAAGATAAGAGCCCCAGTCCGCAAGTTGCACAGACAACGACCTCCTCAAGTCGGCTGAGGAACCTCACGTGGAGCAATCGAAGGAAACCACTGCCCAGGCCAGCAGCCAGGAAGGTAACAAGGACGACAAACAGGAGGTCGATGAGGTGCGAGATCAAGGGCAGTCGATCATCTCCCCAGATTGGTCATGCC
>JACQGJ010000215.1 GCA_016199605.1 Armatimonadota bacterium
GGGATCGGAGCCTGGGGACTCAACCACACCGTTGGCTGGGGTTTCGACATCACGAACTTCGTCTTCTGGATCGGTATCGGTCACGCGGGCACGCTCATCTCCGCCGTTCTTTACCTGTTCCGCCAGAAATGGCGTACGTCGATCAACCGAGCCGCCGAGGCGATGACCATTTTCGCCGTCATGTGCGCCGGGATATTTCCGCTTATCCACATGGGGCGGCCCTGGTTCTTTTACTGGATTCTCCCCTACCCTAACAACCGGGGCACGTTGTGGGTCAACTTCCGCAGCCCCTTGCTGTGGGACTTCTTCGCGATCTCGACGTACTTCACCATCTCCCTGGTATTCTGGTACGTCGGCTTGATACCCGATCTCGCGACCCTGAGAGATAGAACGCAGTCGCGCTTCGCCCGGCGGATCTTTGGAGTATTCAGCCTCGGGTGGGACGGCTCAGCTCGTTCATGGCATCGCTATGAGACCGTGTATGGCCTGCTGGCACTGCTGGCGACCCCGCTGGTGGTCTCGGTTCACAGCATTGTGAGTTTTGATTTTGCCACTTCGATCGTGCCTGGTTGGCACACGACGATCTTCCCGCCTTACTTCGTCATCGGAGCGATCTTTTCAGGCTTTGCCATGGTGTTGGCGTTGCTTCTCATCACCCGCAAGACGATGAAGCTCGAGAACTACATCACCCCCCAGCACCTTAACTGGATGTGCAAGGTCATGCTGCTGGCAAGCTGCATCATGGGGTTAGCCTACGGGGTCGAGTTTTTCATTGCCTGGTACAGCGCCAATCCCTACGAGCTGGGCGCTTTCATCAACCGAGCTACCGGTCCGTATGCCTGGGCCTACTGGACCATGGTGTTCTGCAACGTCGTTGCGCCGCAGATGCTGTGGATGCGCAAGGTCCGTCAAACTCCCTGGATGATGTTTATCGTCTGCCTCTTTATCATCGTCGGTATGTGGTTCGAGAGATTCGTCATCATTGTCACCTCGCTCCACCGCGACTTCCTTCCGAGCAGTTGGGCCATGTACCACCCGACTGGCAACGAATTCGCTATTCTCGTCGGCATGTTCGGTCTCTTCTTCGCCTTGTTCCTGCTCTTTACCCGCGTGCTTCCCGTGATATCCATTGCAGAGATCAAGGGCGTTCTGGAATATGGCCGGGGCGCCGGACAAGAGGAGCACCCGCCGCACCACGGGCCCATCGGCTCGTTTGAAACCCAACCAGTCGGTTCCTTCCCCTCCCCTGCCCGTCCGTCTCGCCGCTGGCTTCCCTGCCCGTGTCTGGCGATCTTCCAGCGAAGAGAGAGGCGGATGCTCGAGTCAGCCACCGGTGGGAATCGGTTCTGTATTGGTCACTTCGAAAGTGAACGAGACCTCCTCGGTGCGGTCAACGAGGCCCACCAGAGGAAGTACCGGATCCTCGACGCCTTCACCCCGTATCCCGTCCATGGACTTCCCGAAGCCATGCGGCTCGGCCCGTCTCGACTTATCTGGATTGGGTTCTGGGCTGGGGCTCTCGGTCTCATGCTGGGTTTGGTCCTGCAATACTGGACCTCGGCCACGGACTGGCCCTTGCGTGTCGGCGGGCAACCTTTCAACTCGTGGCCGGTTTTTGTGCCCGTCACCTTTGAGTTGACCGTTTTGTTCGCAGGGCTGATGGGCGTCGCGGCTTTGATCATCCGCGCGCGATTGTCTCCCTGGCGAAAGTCGCCTTTGCTGCGTGGCACCACCGATGACCGCTTTGCACTGGCGGTGCTTGAAACCGACGCGTCCGCGCCCATTGAGGAAATCATGGACATGCTGCGGAGACATCGGGCGCTTAATGTGGTTGAGCTTGATGAGTTGTCCTCCAACCAGTGAAGAAGGAGCTAAACTGAAATGGTGAGACGAGTGGCATGGGTAGCCATTACTCTCTTTCCCCTGATAGTGCTGGGGACGATATGGAAACTTCGTCGCGACCCGACGAGACCCAACGTAATCCTTCCGACCAACATGGCGATCTCTCCGGCCTACAAGGCCCAGAGCGAGAATGTGGTTTTTGCCAATGGCGCTACCATGCAGGACCCCGTTCCAGGGACTTTGTCTCGCGCCGCGCATCCGTTCCATTACGCCAAGACACCGGAAGACTGCAAGCGCGCTGGCGTCAAACTGAGGAATCCCTTTCCCCACAGCCCGGAAGTGCTGAAGGAGGGACAGCGGCTGTCTGAGACTTTCTGCTTACCTTGTCACGGAGCCACTGGCAACGGAGATGGACCGATAATCCCCAGGTTCCCCAACCCGCCCAGCTTTCATACGGCCCAGTCTAAAAGCCTGAAAGACGGGGAGATCTTCCATATCGTGACCCTCGGCCGCGGAAAGATGGCCAGCTATGCCTCCCAGCTCTCCTGGGAGGAGAGGTGGAAGGTCATCCATTACCTGCGTGAGTTGCAGAAGCAGTAGAAGGGATAGGCACTGATGAATCACACGGAAGACCAATGCGCTCAGCACCGCAAAGCCCTGACCGCGGTCGCGGTCGTCGGGCTGATAACTTTTCTCGCGACTCTCCTCCTCGCACCGGACCGCGCTTGGGGCAGCCTCCTCCTGGGTAACTTCTTCGCCCTGACCTTGGCCCTCGGGGGAGGCGCTTTCGTCGCGATGAACTACGTGTTCCGCTCGGGATGGGCCGTCGCCTTCCGTCGGGTTCCCGAGGCAATGACCGCCTACCTTCCCTTCGGCGCCCTCCTCATGCTTGTCACGCTTCTGGGCAAGTCACAACTGTACCCGTGGACGCACCTTGACGTGGTGCTTGCCGACCCACACATGCAGCACAAAGCTCCTTACCTGAACCTGCCGTTCTTTTTTGTGCGTATGGTCATCGCTTTTGCGGTATGGATCGGATTCACTCAGGCGATTTGTCGCCACTCCCAGCAGCAGGACAAAGATGGCGACTTGGACCACACTCGCAGGAACCAGGTCCTGTCGGCAGTGTTCCTCATTCTATTCGCGATCACCTTCATCTTCGCCAGCTTCGACTGGGTCATGTCGCTGCAGCCCAAGTGGTTCAGCACAATCTTCCCGGGCTACATGTTTGCGGGGTCGCTTCTCGGCGGAACGGCGGTCATGATCATACTGACCAGCCAGTTGAAGCAAAGAGGGTTGCTCACCAGCGTCACCGATCATCATCTCTACGAAATGTCACGCCTGCTTGCAGGTGTCAGCACTTTCTGGGCGTACATGTGGTTCTGCCAGTACATCCTGACCTACTACACGAACATCCCCGAAGAGGCGGTGTTCTTCACTCATTGGCGGACAGGTTCCTTCGCGCTGCTGTTTCCTCTCAATCTCGTGTTGAACTGGGTGATCCCCATGCTCATGCTGGTCTCGGTCCGCTCGCGACGCGATCCCCAGGCACTGACGAAAATCAGTGCAGTCGTCGTCGTGGGACGATGGGTCGACCTCTACCAGAACATCATTCCCGCGGTCGTGAAGCCTCTCCGGCTCGGTCTCCCGGAGGTCGTCATCTTCGTAGCCTGCCTCGCCCTCTTCGCTCTGACGTTCAACCATGCGTTCCGGAAAGCCGGGCCGACCCCCACGCACGACCCTTACCTGACTGAGAGCCTGCACATGCACGTGAGCTGAGCCTCCCGCCAGGGAGTTCCTGTGCCCTCATCGTGGGGAGGTTTCTCGCAACATCGCAAAGGAATCGGATTGGTGTTCTCTGCGTCTCTGTGGCAGTTGTCTTCTGGGCGCTATCCAAAGGTAACGATTTTCCCGGTTCTCGCAGACTCGAAACACTTCAAAATGAAACGAGTCGTTCGAGCGCCATCATGGGCCGTTGCGGGTGGTGTCTCGTCCTTGAGAATCGAGCGGGCAAAGGCCGGGAGAATGTCGGGGACGCCGCTGGCAACTTCGGCGCCAACTTCCTGCGAATGGACGCCCGACTCATAGGGAATCTTCCATTCGGAATCGGGCACACACGACTCGAAGCGCGCATCATGCCCATGGTCGATCGCGATGGCGCTCCTTCCCTTCTCCACAACCATCACAAAGAAGGGACAGCCACAGGGCAGCGGGTGGTGCATCATGAGTCTACCCGCGCCTCCGTCACCTCCCAGAAAAGCGCCTACACTTCCATTCCTGAAGCGCAAGGTAGCGTTGATCGTGTCGATGACCTCCGGTCGCGAATGGTGGAAAACGCCGCCCACGGCATACACCGACTCCGGCTCGGATCCGGCGAGGTAGAACATCAGATCCACGACATGGCACCCCTGGGAGAGTATCTGCCCGCCCCCCTTCAATGGATCCTGCGCCCAGAGAGTTTCCGGCCAAATGCCGCCGGTTCTCGCATGGGCGATGATGTTATCCGGATTCGGAATCTCCCGCTTCACATCCTTTGCTCCTTTCGCGAACCGGCAGCGGAAGGCAACCATGTATTTCAACCCGCTGCGCCCCTCCGCCTCGAGAATCTCGTCGCACTCCTTCTCGGTCATCGCCATCGGTTTCTCGATGAGAACGTGCTTCCCCAACTCCAAAGCCCGCAGCGAGTAGGGCGCATGGGTGTCATGCCACGTGGTGATCAGCACGGCATCCACCTCCGGGTCCTGGAAAAGGCGCTCCGGGTCGTCACTGACGTATTCCCCACCGTACTTCTCCCGGTACGCTTCGGCTTTCGCAACGTCGACGTCGACCAGACCCCGAATCTCTACCTGCTCCGCAAACTCTTTCACATCGCCGGAAATGCTCGGCGACCTCCCTCCCACCGATTCGAGATGACACCGACACATGCCTCCACAACCGATCACACCCAGCCTGACCTTACCCATGATTGCTCCTTTACCACCCGTTACCGCGGGCGTCGGATTTCACTGAATCCGCCGCATTGTAGCCTTTCGTCTGGATTGAGTCAATTAGGGAGGGACTGTTGGGATGAGGTCATCGGAAGTCTGAGAGTTTCACGATCCTGCGTGCCTGGGACGTATCGAGGAACTTCCCGCGTTGTGGCACGGGAAGCGATTATCCAAAAAGGCGACAGTATCACGCCTTGACGCTGAAAGGTCGGAGGTGCGATGGAGAGGAGGGGAAATTTGGGGTGAGTGAAGGGACTTGAACCCTCGGCCCCCAGAGCCACAATCTGGTGCTCTAACCAACTGAGCTACACCCACCATAATCTAAATCTGAAATTCGAATGACGAAATCCGAAACCTGAAGGGCTGAATGGCGCGCCCAGCAGGACTCGAACCTGCGACCCACTGCTTAGAAGGCAGTTGCTCTATCCTCTGAGCTA
>JACQGJ010000214.1 GCA_016199605.1 Armatimonadota bacterium
GGCGGCCGTGGCAGACAAACAGACCCCGTACGGCGTGGAGTCCAAGGACGAGCCTTACCGCTTCGTCTGGGACATCACACGCCACGTGAAGCCCGGCCCCAACCAGTTGAGCATCGAGCATCACAAGGTGCTGCAGAACCCGGACACACTGGTGCTGCGCAACGTCGCCATCGAGGTCGGGACGTTCATCGAGGCGCCACGCACGGAGGCCGTGGCGCCGGCGCCGACGGGCCCCCTGCCGACCATCATTGCCGGCCGGCCGCAGCCCGTGCCGATCCGGGTCACGGCGCACGATGCCACGCTCGACGTGCGCCTCGGGGATCAGCGCCTGCGTGTGTGTACCCGCATGAGCCTTCCCGGCGGAGGGTGGCGCGAGGCGGCGGCGACGGGCGGCACGACTCGGACTCGTGAGTCCGCGTGGTCAGCCGGCCCGTGCCGCGTGTCGCGCAAGGTGACGACCCGCGATGACCACGTCCACATTGCCGACACCCTGACGAACACGACCGACCAACTCATCGGGGTGAGGATCGAGCACTACACCAACCTCGTCGATCCGCCCGAGGCGCTCTACCTGGCCGGCCGCAAGTCCTTTGCCGATGCCGGGAACGCCTGGGAGGCAGCGCATCCGAGCGTCTTCGCGCAGTTCAAGCAGTTCGGCGTCGGCCTCGTCGCCGAGGATGATGTCTTCCGAGTGCATGCGCGCAGCCTCCACGACCCTCAGACCTTTGGCCTCGCCGATGATCGCCTCGGCCTCGCGCCGAACAGCAGCGTCACCCTCGAGTGGTCGATCTACCCCAGTCTCCGGGGCGACTACTGGACCTTCGTCAACGCCGTGCGCCGCAATTGGGGCGTCAACTTTACGATCCCAGGTGCTTTCAGCTTCGCCCACAGGTGGCCTGCCGGTCTTACCGGCGAGCAATACGCCAAATGGATGCACGACCGGGGCCTGAAGTACCTCTGCGGCGGAATCGCCCAGTACGCCGACGGCATGTACGCCCACGGGACCGGCATCCTCTTCGCGCCCGAGTTTGTCGCCCGCGAGGCCGACTGGTCCCGGAAAATGGCCGCCGCGGACCCGAGCCTCGTCCCCATCCAGTACTTCCACGCCCAGTGCTGCACCGAGCCTGACAGCCGCACCAAGTACGCCGATTCGCGACTGCTCGACGCCCAGGGCAAGCAGATTGACTACCCGCATGGCTGGGTGCTGCCCCTGTTTGTGCCGACCGAGAGCAACAGCTACGGCAAGGCAATCTGGGGTTATGTGAACACGCTGATTGACGACATCGGCGCGAAGGGCATCTACTGGGACGAGATGAGCTACAGCGTGCAGCCAGTCGCCAACGGCCTCCCCTGGGACGGCCACACGGTAAGCATCAACCCGCGCACGCACGAGGTCGACGGAAAGCTGACCAGCGTCCCGCTGGCCATGCAGTCGCTGAGCCTGAAGATCGTGGACTACATCCGCGGCAAGGGCCTGTTCTTCATGGCCAATTCGCAGGCGCACACCCGCACCATGATGCGCAAGAAGATCGTGCGCTTCGTGGAAACTGGCTCGTACTCGTCCCTGTCCGACACGCATCTCGGCTGCCCGCTCGGGCTGGGCAACCATTGCGTAGAGCCAACCCAGCAGGAGAGCGCCCGCCACGTCCGCGAGCTGCTCAAGCGCGGCGCGGTGTACTACGGCCACTACTACTCGCGCGATCCGGCGCCGTGGAACTTCACCTCCATCATGTTTCCCATCACACCCCAGCAGATCGGTCCCGGCTACGTGCTGGGCAAGGAACGTATCCACACCGCGGTCTCAGGCCGCTTCGGCTTCCCCGACGGCGCCGCGGCCGAGGTCTACGTCGTCAACGCCAACGGTGAACGCGTCACGTCGGGGATGGTTAGCGAGGTGCGCGAGGCCGGCAAGCGGTTCTACGAAATCCGCATGCCAAGCGATCATTTCGCGATAATGGTGCGGAGGGGGCAGTAGGGAAGCAGCCGGGCGGCCAACAGGTCTCGCGGAGAATATGGACGTGGGCAATGTGAGGATCCTCGGCTTCGCTGCCCAATGAGGAACAGACGTCCCAATATCGGGAATCTGCGAAACAGGCTGGTTAAGTCGTGAGGGAACTACGGGGAAGAGGAGACCAATATGAATGAGGAGTTGACTCCCATCTCCCCTTCTCCTCAGCGTTCGGGCAGGACCCATCGCGAATCCCTGCATTCAATTCCGAGAATGGAGCTGGCAATAATGAGAAGTGAATGCGATACCGTTTACCTGTTCAGATGTGTCTCGCTACTGGTGCTGTTGGCCTTTGTCAACTCCCCTTCAATGGCACGAGAAGGCGAATCCCCCTTATCTCCGACGTATCCCGGAGGACTTATTATCGGGGCGATCACGATGGTGGAGTCCCAAACGGATAAGGCGGGAATAGAGACCGGCACAGTCCATTTGACAGTCACCGAGGTCATCGGAGGGTGCATGCAGGTTGGCGATGCATTGGTTGATTACTACATCAGGGACGATCAGATCGTTTTCTTCCAGCCGAACCCATGGCATGCCTTGAGACCCCGAGTTGGATTGCGGTTGCTGGTGCGACTACATAAACTGCCTCAACAGAAAGACAGATACAGGGCCGATTATGCCGAACTCCTGGAGAAGGTCTCGACCGTTTACCTGGAAGGGCAGAGAAAAATCGCCACACTTCTCAAACTGCCAGAAGGTAGTCCCCGTTTGGCCGAGATTCAGAAAATGGACTTCGCCAAACAACAACCCGAAGTGCAAGTATTCATCATGGAACAGTTTGCTCAGTTCTCGGGGCCTTACTTCGCCGTACAGAAGATTTCCCCAGTGTTCGCCGACTCGCAGTTCAGCTATGCCGTGCGTTGGCGAGCGGGCGGGCTTCTCCGACAGGTGTGGGCAGATCCGACGCTGGTCGGCAGTGAAAAGAACGTGGCTATTGACGCCTTGATGAAAGGTCTCAATGATAGTCACCCAGGCATTCGCGACCTTTCATTGCAGTGCCTGGAATGCATCGCCGCCAGGGAAGACCCAGACCTGCAGGAAATTCATGTTAACCTTCGAGTGGTTGCCGCGATAGACGATTTCGTGAAAACTTCGGAGGCAGGGGATTCGCGGAAGAGAGGTTTGCAGGTGCAAGCATACATCCGGCAGATATTGGACAAGATAAAGCGATTGGAAACGCAGAAGTGAAGGTCAACTGAAAGTGGGTGGGAACCGCCCATGGAATTTTCCGTATCAGGAACAAGTCCCTCGTCGGTTGGGCTCCCACAATTCTGGAGGTAGGGAGGTAGGGTCATCAGGCATTGCGTTGTGGTTCGGGTCTGGGTAGACTGTGTGTGCGTTTGAACGGGAAGGGAGGGATGATGATGTCAAATGATAAGGGAAGACGTGCCCCCATGTCTCTACTATTGCTGGTTGCTTTGTTCCTTTTGATTGTTCCTGCGGTGGCTCAACAGCAAGAGGGAGTGAGTCTGGTTGTAGCGGAAATCGTTGACATGAACGTAACAGTGAAAAAGGAGGGAATTGGGGAGTCCCGAAGCGGAACAATTCGCCTTAACGTCACTGAGGTAATCGAGGGTTCGCTAAAGCCAGGCGAGGTAGTCATCAAGTACGCGCGATTCATCGGTTTGAGGACTGGGGGCCGACCTGATGCTTGGATCGGGGTTGTGCCTCAGGTCGGGATGAAATTGCTTCTGCAAATCAAACAGGACAAGGCAGATCCGGAATCACGTTGGGCACAGTCGGTGCTTACCATTGACAAAGCTCCAAAGGAATACTTGGACGCAAAGCGCAAGATCGCTGCCCTTCGCGCAATTCAGGACCCGGCCGAAAGATTGCGAGCCATTGATGCACTCGCCTTCCGATCAGAGCATCCCGTGGTTCAGACCTTCATCATGGAACAGGTCGCGCGGCTTAAAGCGCCGGTAGCTGCTCTGGAGCAGATTGCGGCAGTGTTCCGTGATCCGGGGTATGACTATTGGGTCCGCCAGGATGCGGCCTGGCAGCTTCGTTGGCTTTCCATACATCCGAATGTAAATGGCACCGA
>JACQGJ010000216.1 GCA_016199605.1 Armatimonadota bacterium
CCTCGAAACCGTCTCCATTCCCGTAATCGTCGATGCGGGTGTGGGCACCGCCTCTGACGCCGCGAGGGCCATGGAGCTTGGGTGTGACGGAGTGCTCATGAATACTGGTATCGCCGGTGCTAAAGAGCCGGTCAAGATGGCTCACGCCATGCGCATGGCGGTCGAATCCGGACGGCTCGCGTACGAGGCGGGACGAATACCCAAGAAACTCTACGCCAACGCCTCCAGTCCGCTGGAGGGTCTGATCGAGTGACACCCGGATTCGGGCCACCCACTTCAGATCCTTCACCATGCAACTGCGCCCTTGCCCTTTTCGACTCTACCTGGTCACCGATCGTCGGGCATGCTTCCCCACACCCTTGTCCGCAGCGCTGGAGGAAGCCTGCGCGGCCGGCATACGAGCTGTGCAGTTGCGTGAGAAGGACCTCACTCCTCGCGAAGTACATGAGTTGTCCCTTGCCATCAAACCCGTTCTCGACCGTTACGGCACGAGTCTCCTTATCAATGACAGATCGGACCTCGCCCGAACCGTCCGGGCGGCCGGAGTTCATTTGACCTCCACAAGCTTGTCTCCGGCGGCGGCGAGACCGTGCCTCCTTCCCGACCAGATCATCGGGGTCTCGACCCATTCCGTCGCAGAGGGCGTCAGAGCCGAACAAGAGGGAGCAGATTTCCTCTGTTTCGGCCCCGTTTATGACACGCCTTCGAAGCACGCGTTCGGGCCGCCTCAGGGGCTTGAGAATCTGAGGAAGCTCGCGGAGGCAGTCTCTCTTCCCGTCTATGCGATTGGTGGAGTGACCCCTGAGAGAACCGGTGAGTGTATCGAGTCGGGCGCCTATGGAGTGGCCGTGATAGCCGCGATCCTGGGGGCGAAGGACATTGGTGGCGCGGTTGAGGACCTCTTGAAAGTCCTACCGGACTGAGTCAACATCTACTGGACGCGGGGGGATCGTTCAGCGAGAATGA
This sequence comes from Armatimonadota bacterium, assembly GCA_016199605.1. GTDB lineage: Bacteria > Armatimonadota > Abditibacteriia > CG2-30-59-28 > CG2-30-59-28 > JACQGJ01. The sequence goes on from JACQGJ010000216.1 coordinate 967, forward strand.
AAACCGCATCTGGTCAACACTCAATTGATAGGATAGAATGCGTGTGAGCTCGTTGAAGGGATCGTTCGCTCCGTCCGCAACCCAACACGGATCCGAGCCGCCTTCCTCCCGACCATCGAGCTGGGGGCCGGGATTACAGCCAATCCAACGAGCGTGACAAAGACGCTTTCGAGGAGAGTTTGGTGGAACAATTGGTTGGATGGTGGCAGGGACAAGGCCACCGGGTCATCGAACTGATGCTTCTCGGTCTCCTTCTCAACCTGCCTTTCGGCTTCCTGCGCGCGGGCACCCGGAGATTTTCTGCGCCCTGGTTTCTCTATGTACACGTGCCTATTCCGTTTCTTTTCCTGCTCCGGCATCTTTTGGAGCTCAATGCCTGGGCGATTCTGTATAGTTTGGCAGCAGCCGTACTTGGACAGGTCTTCGGAGGGAAACTCCGGAACTTCCGAGATCCGCAAGAGACCGGCCCCTCCAATCGGTGACTCCTGCTGCGTTTGGTGAGTCTCTGGTCGAGCCGGGGATTCTTGAGCTTTCTCCCGGACGCTCCACCTCTTCGATATGGCAATCTCAGGTAGAAAACAGCCTCCGGGCGATGGGTCGCTGATCGGCTCTTGTGCCCAGGCCCACACTCGCTGCCAACGCGTGGCGAAAGAGGTCTGGTGGATCCTCCGCCGTGTGTTCGAGCTTTTCTCCAAGGATAACTGTCCCTTGATTGCCGGAGCGATGGCCTTTTTCGGGCTGCTGTCCCTGTTCCCTCTGCTCCTCCTTGCCCTCTCCATCGTCGGCCGTGTCCTCGGTTCCTCCACGGTCGCCGAGGATCAGGTACAGCGATTCTTTCACTTGTTCATCCCCGAATCTGCCGACTCGTTGATGATCCAGATTCGTTACATCGCTCACCATACGAGCCATCGGTTGACCGAAACCCTTGGGCTGATTGGTCTCCTCTGGTCTGGGAGTCACGTGTTCGACTACCTGGAACGGGTGCTGAATCACGCGTGGGATGTGCCTCGTCGCCGCAGCTTTTTGAAGAGGAAACTTGTGACTCTTGGCACGTTCCTCGTTGCAGGAGTCCTGTTCGCTGTTTCCATGTGTGTGTCGGCGACTGTTGCCTCCCTGAGTCGTCTCGCCGCCGTCTCGGGGAGGCTTTCACCGACCGACGTTCCGTGGCTCTGGAACGACCTGAGCCTCGTCTCTCCGTGGATCATGTCGCTGATCATGTTCTTTCTTATCTACAAGTTCCTGCCGAACACCAGAGTACCGACGATGCTCGCGGCGAGTGTCTCGACTCTGGCAACGGTCCTGTGGGAGGCTTCGAAGACTGCCTTCACATACTTCGCGTCCCGGTCCGAGGCCTACGGTTGGATCTACGGATCTCTAACGGGAACTGTGCTGGTCATGATCTGGATTTACGTCTCGTCAGTGATTCTCCTGCTCGGAGCAGAAGTCGCTTGCGCCTGGCAGGAATGGAGGGAACGTCCGTGCAAGACAGCGACTTGAGCCGGAGCCTGATTCTCTTTTTCCGGCCCAGCCGACTCCAACGCCACCTCAACCAAAGGTCCCTTGCTTCATGAAGAAACCCTCCCTGGCATTTCTAATCGGTCTCAGCTCCTACTGGTTCGTGTTGACCTTCATCGTCGGGGCCGTCATCTCCATTCTCATCCCAACCTTGATGGAGGGTTGGTTTGGTCCACGGCATTCCGGCAGGCCCCTGGGGATTGTCATGGGAATCGGCGGACTCGTCGCCGCGGTGTCCCAGCTCCTGGTCGGCGCCCTCAGCGATCATTCCACCCATCGATGGGGACGCCGCCGTCCCTTCATCCTTGTAGGCTCCACGCTGGCGGTCGTGGTTTTCCTTGTCATGGGCCTTGGGATGCGGAGCTACTGGCATTTCGTCGTCCTGTTCATCCTGGCACAGGTCGTACTCAATATAGCCGCTGCCCCTTACACTGCGTTACTCCCCGATCTCGTGCCACCCGAGGACCAGGGCCGGGCCGCGGGTGTCCTGGGGGTTTCCCGTATCTTCGGAGAAGGGATGGGGATCTACGTCAGCGCAAGAATGCTGGGAAAAGATCCGATGCACTCGTCCACGACTTCGGTGGGCGGCGGTCATGTACACGAGAAACTTCTACCCTTGATGGCCTTGTATTCCGGTCTGATACTTGCCGCGTCTTTGCTCGTGACGGCAATCTGCAAGGAAAAGCCTTTGAAGGACGCCGGTGGTACATCCTGGCGGCAGGCGGTGAGGAAAATCCTCCGCACAAGCCTGAGAGACTATCCGGACTTCACGTGGCTGCTGGTTTCACGGGCAGTAATGAACCTGGGAGTCTACACTGTGGCCAGCTTCATCCTGTTTTTCGTGGAACACGCTCTCAAAGCTCCTGATTACAAGACGGCGACCTCGGGGCTCATGGTGTATTTACTCGTCGGCGGAGCGGTAAGCTCCTATCCTGCAGGGGCCTTGTCGGATCGGTTTGGACGGAAGGGGGTCCTCTTCGCCGCGTGTGGACTGACAGCTCTGGCAGGAACACTCTTCGCCTTTTGTCCAAACCTGCACTTCGCCTCGGGTTGCGCGGTTGTAATGGGTCTGGGATTTGGGGCTTTCCTGAGCACCGACTGGGCTTTCGCCTGCAATCTTCTGCCGGCCAAAGATCCGGCGCGTTACCTGGCCGTGTGGAACTTGGCTGCCACCCTTCCACAGATGGTTGCTGCCCCGATAGGAGGCCACATCGCTGATTTCATACATAGGGCTGGGCCCTGGGAAATGGGGATGGGATACCGTGCCATTTTCCTGTTGGCTGTGTTATACTTCCTTGTCGGCGCAGCTTTGATCGCAAAGGTGCGGGAAACCCGCCGGGTAGTGCAGTAGGCCCCTTGTGAGGGAGGGACGGGGTCCACTGGCCGTTCTCTGCCCGGTGCAATCAGGACCGTGAATTGCCATTCAGACGGGTACTCAGTTTTGTGTTTGGGGTCCTTCCTCTCGTGCTCGCAACATGGGTCGGAGGATGGACCTATGTAGCGGCGCTGAGCGTGATCGCCTTCATCGCCTTCTACGAATTGGTCACAGTGCTGCGTAGTCACGGCATTGAGTTGGTAAAGGAAGTAGCAGTCCCGTGTTCCGTGGCCCTGATCATCGGCGCTGCCTGCTTGTCCGGCAATGACCTGGCCCTTCTGTTCGAAGCGGTTGTGTTCGTAACTGTCACAGGCAGCCTCGCCTTCCACTTGATTATCCGAACTTTCTCCAGAAGAGTAGACAGTGTCGGCCTGACGGTATTCAGTGTGCTCTACATCGGATGGCTCCTCTCCTTCTTTGTGCTCCTTCGCAACCTGCGAATCGCGGAGGGCGCCGGTCTGCCCTTCTTCGGAAGGCAGATCGGCTGTGCGCTGCTTTTCCAGATATACCTCTCGACCTGGGCGTGCGAATCGGCTGCGGACTATGTGGGGAGGCGGTGGGGGAAGCTGAGGATTTTCCCGACGATCAGCCCGGGCAAGACGCTGGAAGGCGCCATCGCCGGACTGACGGCCGCCTGCCTGGTCTCATGCCTTTGTGGTCTGCTACCGGGCATGGATCGGGTCCACGCGCTCTTTCTCGGTTTCATCCTTGGCGTAGGTGGACAGTTGGGGAACCTCCTACAGTCGCTCATCAAACGCGATCTGCAAGTCAAGGATTTCGGGGCCCTCATCCCAGGGAGCTCAGGAGTGCTGGATCAGTTTGCCAGCCTCTTGATCAACGTCCCTCTGGGATACTTCTACGTACTGGTCGGCCTTTCAACCCAATAAACTCCACTGGTCTTGCGCCCGGTCTGCCGAGCCGGCCTTGACGGCAAACCGGACGGCACGGGTGTGGGTGTGGACCCAGGGGCTCGGGGTCAGTGCGGTGGGATATCGCCGTCTGGCAGCTTGCGTGTCATCGACACAACGTGAAAGGTCTTGGAGTCGCTGCCGTGGAGGAGTTCCACGACGTCGCCGGAGCGTTTGCCCAACAGAGCCAGGCCTAACGGCGCCTCGTAAGAAATGACTTTGGTCCCATGTCGGTCGTCACCAACGCCAAGGATCCAGACGACGCTCGTGGCTCCGTCTTCCTCCCTCAACAGCACTTCAGTGCCAACTCCCACCACGTCTTCAGGAAGCTCAAGGTCTTCGATGCACTGTACGTGGGCGAGGCGCTCCCGCAGAACCAGGAACTGGGAGTTGACGATCCCTTGTCTCTCGCGGGCGGCGTGGTATTCCGCATTCTCACTCAGATCGCCCAGTTCTCGCGCCTTCCTTATCGCCTGGGGAAGGTCGACGCGCAACTCACGTTCCAGCGTCTTCAATTCTTCCTGTTGGGCGGCCTGGGCCGACCGGGTCATCAAGACCACTCCCGGCTTGAGGTAGGGAGCCGACTCGTGGTGTTGGGGAGGGTAATCCTCTCTTACCGCGGAGGCTACCTGCTCAGCCAGTTGATTCTCCCCCGCGGATTGCACGAAGCCAACCAAGCCCTGGCTCACCGTCTCTGGCAGCGATCCCGGCGACAGCATGGACAAGAGCTCATCACAAACGGCCTTCGGACACCCACGACCCTGAACGCTGGAGAAGAACGGCCCTTTCGGGTCCAGCAAGCCGACGCACAAGTCAACGACTTCGCTTGTCGGCCGACCGAGGCCAAACGCGAGGAGGGATGGAAGCAAGGACCATGGCTCCTCGAGCTTCTTGAATCTTTCCCCGTCACAAACAAAGCGGCTCAGGGCCAAGCAGTCGCAGGGGAACTGAGAGTGCCTTCGCAGGGCGTCTCGCACCTTCTGGTCCCGTTCCTCGCTTGTCCTGGACTCCGATGTCCACCGCTGACACAACGTCTCGAGGGCTTTGTTTCTCACAACGGCGAACCGAGAGGTCAGGGTAGTGACGGCCGCCCTTTCCCAAGAGCTCCCGTCGAGTGCCAGGGAGAGCACGGCTCCCTGGTCCTCTGCGGTGGTCACAGAAGCTGTGCGGGCGCCCGTAGAGAAGGCCTTATACACGAGAGCAACCCACCGCGCGCGCTCGTCAGGGAACCACTCCGCCAGCAAAGGCGAAACGCCGAGGAGTTCATCTCCAAGAGTTCCCTCAGCCCTGCTGATCAGCGAGTCTCCGTATTTCTGCCTCATCGCGTCAACCATGTCAACGTGCTGCTTCAGAAATCGGCGGATTGCGGACACCGAAGAACGAAGTCCCTTCTTCTGATCGATAGCAGGCAAGACAACAACTCGTGCCGAGCCCTCCTGCGGAAGCCGGTAGATCTGCTTGAAGGCGAGATTGTGGTCGATCCGTGGGTCTTCCTCCAAGAGCTTCCTCGTCTTCTGCCACCAACTCGCCCATTCAGACTCGGCAAAGACCGATTCCACGAGCTTGAGCTTGAGGTCTTTGGGCTGGGCTTCTCCACCCAACTCCTGGACAACCCGAACGACGAGCCCCACTGGATCATGCGATCGTTCGTGCTGCAACAGGTCGGGATTGGTGACGGCGAGGACCCGGAGTTGATAGGGTGGCAACGGAGAAAGGGAGGTTTGCCCCATTTCAACGCTCATGCGGTGGTCCGGTTTGCCCGGAAAGTCTACGAGGAGGGACTCCCCATCATTGGCTGTTACCCGCCCCATCCCCCAGCTTCTGTGCTCCACTATCGTTCCAGGGGATAGCCTGAGGAACTCTCTGAGCCGAACAAGCGCCTCGCCAAAAGGCTGGTTGGGATCGCTGATGCCGGAGCGCCTTACCAAAGCCGACAGATTTTCGCGGTCCGCAAACTCCTTCAAGGTTGCGTCAACGAACAGAGACCGAAGAAACCCGACCTCCCCAGGACGGGTCAGCGCCTTTTCGAGGTTGTCTGCAAATTGGCGGTGCAACCCCAACGACTCGACAACGGGCTGGGCAAACTCCACGGCCGCCCGCAAGAGCTCAAGGGAATTCTGTTCCGCCATCAAAGGGAGGGCCTCGAGCACTGCCAAACAGGCCTCCGGCAATTCAAACTCGAGCGTTCTCAGAAGCGCTTCTTCGGCCCGGTCGATTTCCTTAAGCTGTATGAATCCCCTCAACGCCCGCGAGGCGAGTCTGGCGCCTTCCTCACTCCGGCCCTCCGCGTCGGCGCGCGTGCTTTCGTGCCACAGTAGATACGGGTCTTCGGGCAGATAATCGAGCGCGGTCGTAACATCCCGTTGCAGACCTCCCGGGTCTGCCCCCGATGTGCCCGCACGCCAGGCTTTGAAAAGCAACCGTACAAACCGGTGGTCGGGTCTGAGGGATAGACCCTTCATCGCTATCTTCCGGACCTCCGACCAGAATCCGAGTTCGGCCAGTCCCCGAGCCGACTCGAGATAGTATCGCCCTGAGGTATTCTGGTCTCCTTTCAACTCATGGATCTTCGCCAGAGCATAACGTATCATGATTCCCCGGGCTGGTTGGTCCGTCTCCGGCGCTTCCTTCGTCTCCAGTTGCGCCATCAACCAATCGTAGACCAAGTCGAGTTCGTCCGACCCGGCGTCATGCAGAAGGTGCGCGATCCCATCCAATTGGCCGCAAGCTGCCTCCTCCTCCAACCAGTCCCTGCCGAGACTCTCTTCTACCCTCTTGAGAACGTCAAAGGTCATCTTCTCTTGTCTGCTCCTGATTCCGCCGAACTCTGTGAGTTCGAGTCTCCAACGCGGCACACGCCCAAGTTCCCGCGCAAGCCCAAAGGGCCGGAAATGACAGGGGGCAGGCTCTCGCCCACCCCCCGGTCTTTCACTTATGAGGAGGTCGCTACTTCAACCGATCTCCTCGCGTTGTCATTGTACACGTCGCAGTCATTCACTCACGACGTAGTTCTTCGGCTCCGGCTGGATGTCTCCGGCCGTGTAGGTGGGAAGCAATAATCCTCCCAATCTCAGCTTCTTCTTCTTCCAGACTGTTTCGCCCTCTTCATCGGTCGTTTCGACGGTGTAAGTCGGCAGCAGCAGTCGGTTCAACTGAAGAACCTCTTCCACGCTGAGTACCGACTGTGCCCGTGCCAACTGGTCGAACAGTCCACCGCTGTTGAACCGGTGGTTGTAGATGATCAGGCCGGGAGGTGTCAGCGGAGAGAGCAGGAAGTCAAGACCTGCTGTGGTTCCGCAGATCGACACGGAAACGGTTCCGAATCCATGTCCAGGACCAGCCTCGACCCCTCCGGCGCCCACGGTGAGCATCCCCCCGATGGTTACTTCAATCGGATCATCCGCAGTACCGACCGTGCCCGTAGTTGCAACCATCAAGGCGTTGCCGCCTGCGATCACGTTCTCAGTCGCGCACACTCCTGGAGGAGTTCCCGCAGGATCGTTGATGTCGACGATGGATCCTGCCGAAATCAGGACCACATTGCCAGCCGTTGAGAAGACGGAGATCAGCATATTCCCCCCGCCGTTAATGTAGGTGATAGTACCAGTCCCTGTTGAGGTCTGGGTAGTTCCGAGTGAGGTCGGAACCGTCGCAGGCGGTACGGTGAGCGGGAATGGGCTCATCGTGATGGACCCGTTGACCGCTGTCACTGTAATGTCACCGGACCCCGCTGCCAGGATGTTGTCGATCTGAACGAAGTTGTCGTCAGCGGTTATCGTGATGTTCCCATCTCCACCGGCGGCGATCACTTCTGCCAGTAGCAGGACGTTATCCGCTGCCCCGCCGCTGTCGGTTGTCGTGAGGGTTATGTTTCCGCCGCCAGTGTTGGTGACAACCTCACCCACACCCACTGTCAGGCTCCCGACCGTGGTCACTACGATGTTCGATCCGGTCGCCGACACGCCAACCAGTGCGGTAAGCCCACCGATAGTCAGATCGCCGGTGTTGCTGACAAAGACCCCACCGGTTCCACCGGAAGCCTCAAGGTTCGAGACTATCGTGTCGATATCAAGGTCACCGGCTGCACCGATCCCTGTGGTCGCGACCATGATCAGATTCAGGGCGGCCACATTCGTCGCATCCACCGGCGCGGTAATCGCATCGGTAATGGCCCCACCGGAAAGCAGAGTCACCGTGTCGCCGAGGGCGCTCAGGCTGCCGATGTTCAGGTTGTTGCCGGCGCCCGTCGTCACAAGGAGGATGTCGCCTGGTGCAGCGGCGGCCGCCGATCCCGCAGTTGCTGCGGTAACTGTCATCGCCGCGCCGGCATTGGTGATTGTGATCGTGCCACCCAGGGTTGTCGAGGCATTGTCCACTGTCAACTCGAACCCACCTGTTTGGTCGAACGTGATCGGACCCAGACCGGTCGTCAGGCTGGTCGCTGTCACATTCCCCGTTGCCAGGCTATCTACGTCAATGGCGCCTACGGTTGTGTCGATAGAGATCGTGGTTCCCGTGATCTCAAGAGTGGCGGCTGTTCCGACTCCCGTGACCGCGTTCAGGTCAAGGGTTCCACCGACGATGTCGGCGGCGGCATCCGCACCCAACTCTTCAATGGAGCCAGCGGAAGTTACCGTCACTGTATCGTCCAGCGCCGTCACACTATCGACGTTGATATTCCCGGCAGTCGTCAGTAGTACGATATTGCTCACTGAACTGCCCGTCGCGGACCCAGCCGTCGCCGTCGTCACCGTCAGGACCGCGTCATTCGAGATCGCAATGCTGCCCTGCTGCGTCGAAGCTGTCGTCACCGTCAGGCTGAAGCCACCCGTCTGGTCGAAGGTAATCGTGCCAGACTCGATTGAACCGCCTGCCGTCCCTGTGGTCAGAGATGTCACAAGGACAGGACCGGTCGCCAGGCTGTCAACGTCAATGGCGCCCGAACCGCTGCTGTCGATGGAGATAGTGGTTCCTGTAATCTCCAGGGTTGCCAGAGTTCCTACACCGGTGGAGGCATTCAGGTCGATGGTCGCAGCTACGATGTCCGCCGCTGCGTCTGCACCCGACTCCTCAATTGAACCGGCAGAGGTGATGGTTACCGTATCGGCCAACGCTGTGATGGCGCCCACCGAGATGTTGTTGCTGTTTGCACCTGTTGTCGTCAGAGTGATGTTGCCGTTCCCGGCGCCGGCCCCGCTTGTTCCCGCTGTCGCAGTGGTCACTGTCAGGATACCTGCGTTGCTGATCACGATGTTGCCGGTGCCGGTTGTAGCCAGTGTAACCGTCAGCGGACCATCGCCCGTTTGAGCGAAGGTGATGTCCCCGACTCCCGTCGTCAACGAGGTCGCCGTCGCCGCCGCTCCGCTGGTGTTGGCCAGATTGACGTTCCCGTTCGTGGTATCGGCGGAAATAGTTTGACCAGAGATCTCAATCGGCGCGGAGACCGTCGTCCCGATGCCTGTCGAGGCGTTCAAGTCAATCACAGCTCCGGCAAGATCGATGGCCGCATCATTGACCGTCTCTTCGATGGCCCCCGCTGTGGAGGTGATTGTGATGGTTCCGGCGCCTGCAACAACGCTGTTGACGTTGATGGTATCCAGAGCGGTCATCGTTACGTTTCCGTCGTTTGTGTGGATCGCTGCCGTTCCGGTTTGAGTGATTCCACCGATGGCATCCAATGCTCCCGCATTGGCCGTCAGCGTGATTGTCTCACCGGCCGCCTGCGTCTCGATCAAGGTTCCTGTTGACTGGGCGATGTTATCCCCGGCGTTCAGCGCAATGCTGCCACCGATGGAGGTAATGTTGGCGTTGACCGTCAGATCATCGCCCGCACCGGCAATCTCCCCGGCTGTCAGCGTGATATCGCTGCCGGCTGTTACGTCCGCGTTCACCGTCAACGGCGAAGCCGCACTGATATCAACCGCACCCGTCGTATTGAACACGGAGTACCCCAGGCTGGTGATGTCGTTCAGGTTCAGGGCGCCTGTGTTCGCTATCTCGATTGAGTTGTCCGCA